>DAOWLH010000084.1 GCA_030643515.1 Dehalococcoidia bacterium
ACACCTTGCATTCCAGCCCGAAGAGTGTGCAGCCGAAGGCCAATGAGCTGCCCCACTGCCCGGCGCCGGTTTCCGTGGCCAGGCGCTTAACCCCTTGTTTTTTACTGTAGTATGCCTGGGCGATTGCAGTATTGGGCTTGTGGCTGCCGGGAGGGCTGGTACCCTCGTATTTGTAGTAAATCCTGGCCGGCGTATCCAGGGCTTTCTCCAGGCGGTAGGCCCGGTGCAGGGTGGTTGGTCTCCACAGCCGGTAGGCGTCTCGCACTTCGTCCGGAATCTCTATCCAGCGCTCTGGGCTGAACTCCTGGTCGTTAATGGCTGCCGGGAAGAGCGGGGGAGGCAGGATAGTGGGCTCCTTGGTTCCCGGGTGTAGTTCTGGCGGTAGTGGTTCCGGCAGGTCGGGGAGAATGTTATACCAGTGAGTTGGTATCTCCTTCTCACTCAGGACAAATGTGCTATTTTCCAACTGGTCCTCCTTAATTGTTAATTATCTCCTGCTGTATTTGCCTGTTAAGATGGCTAAGACTATAACAACAGCTGATATTTGTCAATGGCATAAGCGGCAGGTAATCACGCGACGGAATATGATATACTGCCGGGGGAGCTGAACTGGACAAGATGAGAGATGTCCTGGTCATCGGCGGTGGGCCGATAGGCAGTTATCTGGCCTCAAGGCTGGCCGGGATTGGCTTAGATGTGCTGGTGCTGGAGAAGCGGGCCGGGCTGGGGAATAAGGTCTGCTGTGCCGGTATAATAAGCCAGGAGTGTTTGGACTCCTTTGCGCTGGGCAATGGTCTGGTTTTAAGGCGGGGCAATAGTGCCCGAGTTTTTCCGCCCTCAGGCAGACCTGTCGGGCTGTGGCGAGAAAAGACCCAGGCCTGTATTATAGACCGGGCCGCCCTTGACCTGGTTATGGCTGACCGGGCTCGAGCCGCCGGGGCAGACTATGCCCTATCCAGCCCGGTGAAGGATATTCAACCCGGCGAAGACCGGGTGACGGCCGAAATTGAAACCGGTGGTCGCCGGCAGAACCTTGAAGCAAGGGTGGCTGTTATCGCCACCGGTTTTGATTCCAGGCTGGCTGAGAGAGCTGGTCTGGGCAAGCCCGGCGACTTTGTTATCGGTGCCCAAGCCGAGGTGGAGATTGGCGATATCCCCGAGGTTGAAGTCTATCTGGGACGGGAGACCGCCCCTGGCTTTTTTGCCTGGCTGGTGCCCACCTCTCCGTCGAGGGGGCTGGCCGGGTTGCTAGCGCGCCGCAAGCCGGGCATTTATCTGGAAAGGCTGCTCTCGTCCCTCAGGTCTCAGGGTAAGATAGGCTTAGCAGAAGCGGAGCCAGGCTATCGTGGTATTTCGCTGAGGCCGCTGGAGAGGACCTACGCCCGGAGGGTGCTTGTCGTTGGCGATGCTGCCGGGCAGGTGAAACCGACCACCGGCGGCGGTATCTACTTCGGGCTGCTCGCTGCCGAAATAGCCGTACAGAAATTAAAGCGGGCACTGGAACAGGATGACCTTTCGGCCAGCAGTTTGGCCGGCTATGAAAAAGAATGGAAAAAGAGGCTGGGGAAGGAGCTTGGTGTGGGTTACTGGGCACGAAAGCTCTATGAGCGTCTCAGTGACCGACAGCTTGACCGAATATTCGAGATAGCAGTAGACAACGGTATTATTGAGGCGCTCCTCGAGGATAAAGACCTGTCCTTTGACTGGCATGGCAAAGCGATATTGCGGGTGGTTCGCCAGAAGGCACTGGTTAGCATCCTGGGGATGATGAAAGTTCCCTTTCAGTTTGGTCGGTGAGTATTCGTGATTGATAGCGACAATAAGAGTGTTAAACTGGGTGAGGCAGCCGGTCGTTTCCTGGTTGGCCAGTCGCCTGGTGCGAGGGCTAGAAGTCAGCAGGCTATCAACCACTTTGTCCGCTGGTTCGGGCGGGAGCGGTCCATTGGCCAGCTTGCGGCTCATGAGGTGGCCAACTATGCGAAGCGGGCTTCTTCGCCGGACAGCGAATACCTGGAAAAGCTTGCCATAATACGAGGTTTTCTCGCATATGCCAAAAAAGAAGGATGGACTAAGACCAGCCTGGCCACTCATCTTAAGGCCCGGAAGGGAAGGGCCAAGCTAGCAGCCGGCGCCGATAGGGCTTTACCTGAGCCAGTGTCTTTGACTCGGCAGGGGTATGACCAAATCAAGCAAGAACTGGAGTCCCTCAGGAGCAAGCGCCCGCAAACTATTGATGAAATAAGCCGGGCTGCGGCGGACAAGGACTTTCGGGAAAACGCCCCGCTGGATGCCGCCAGGGAGAAGCTGGCTCACATTGACGGCAGGATTCGGGAGCTGGAGGCAACCATGAAATCGGCGGTCCTGATTGAGGGGAAGGTAACTACTCCCACCAAGGTAGGCATCGGCGACCGTGTTCTGCTTCGTGATGTTGCTTCCGGGGAGAAGTTGTTCTTTACCATAGTAAGTCCCAAAGAGGTTAACCCGGCGCGGGGAAAGATTTCCAATTCATCTCCACTGGGCAGAGCTGTTGTCGGCAAGGGATGTGGCGAGGTCGTAGAAGTGACTGTGCCTGTCGGCCGGCTGTGCTACCGGATTGAAGAGGTGGGCGGTGACGGGTAAGCCAGCGGCTATTGACACTGGCTTGGTCTCGGTATACTCTTTAATAAGTTTTTGCAGTTGGGGGTAAAGCAGATGGAGAAGACCTCTATCGGTCTTGATGAAAATGTTGCCGGTCTGTTGTGCTATGTTCTGGGCTGGGTGAGCGGATTAATTTTGATTTTGGTAGAGAAAGATAACGGGTTTGTCCGGTTCCACGCCATGCAGTCAATCATTGTTTTTGGCACGATAAATGTTGTCGGCATTGTCTTTGGCTGGATACCTGTAGTGGGCATTGTCGTCGGGTCTCTGGTGGGTTTGCTTGCCTTCGCCTTGTGGATAGTCTTGATGGTCAAGGCATACCAGGGGGAGATGTACAAGCTGCCCGTAGCCGGCGATTTGGCTGAGAAGTGGCTGCGCTAGATGAAAACACGGCCCCACAAAATAGCGGCCAGCCTGCTTATCACTGGGCTTGAACCATGAGGGAAACAAAGATAAAAATCTGGATATTCAGCCAGCAGCCGCTCTTCCGCGCCGGCATAAGAGAGTCCTTTGCTCGTATATCTGACATGGAGATTGCCGGTGAAGCCGGTCTGACTGAAAAGTTATCGCTAACTCTGGAAGTCATGCCACCTGACGTGGCTATCGTTGATATTGATGCCTCCCCGGAAAGCGGTCTTACCCTGGCCCATCGTATCAAGCAGGTTACCCCCAGTACTGGTGTCATCGTGCTATCGTCCAGCTCCAGTGATGACCATCTCTTTCTAGCGATAAAAAGCCAGGCCTCGGCCTACCTCAGCAAAAATATCAGCAGCCAGGAGCTGAGCGATACCATCAGGTCTATTGCCGACGGAGCACATCCGATAAATGAAAGCCTGAGCAATCGGCCCAAGATAGCGCAGCACGTACTGCACCAGTTTCAGGAGCTGTCTCAGAAGCGAGAAGTTGAAAGCCTCATATCCCCCCTCACCTCGCGGGAGATGGAAGTTATTAACTATATGGCCCAGGGTTTTGCCAACAAGCAAATTGCCCTCAAATTGGATATCAGTGAACAGACCATCAAGAATCACGTGACCTCCATTTTAAGCAAGCTGGACGCCAATGCCCGTACCGAAGCGGTGGTAAAGGCCATAAAACAGGGCCTGATTTCCATGGAACCGGACTAGCGTCTTGGTTGCATCGTTTTAAGGTCACGTGTCCATACAAAAGAGGTGGTTGGCTGTAATGTTACAGCCTCATTTCTTGTCATCGCCGGTAGGTTTAACTGCCGGCTACCGGCATGAGGCGGCTTCGGCGGCGAACCTCTGGTCTATCAGGTCCAGGCCCACTTGTCCGGTGCATAGTGGCTGTTGTCGGCGGCTGCCATCACGATAGACGGTTATCCCTTTAAGCCCTTCCTCATAAGCCATCCGGTAGACTTTGGCGACATCTTCTCGGGTGGCTGCATGCGGCAGGTTGACCGTCTTGGAGACGGCGTTGTCCGTGTGTCTCTGGAAAGCGGCCTGCATCCGGATGTGCCATCGGGTGTCTATATCGTGAGCGGTGACCAGAAGTTGCCTCATTGGCCTGGGGACATCTGCAAGATCGGACAGGCGGATACCGGATACCAGCTTCTTGATGAGTTCTTCAGAGTAGAACCCTTCCTGTCGGGCGATCTTCTCGAAATAGGGATTGATTTCCAACAACGGCTCGCCATCGGTTATATGACGGACGAAGCTCAAAGCGAAGTTTGGCTCTATGCTGCAGGAGCAGCCGGCAATCATGCTCAAGGTTCCGGTGGGAGCAATGGTGGTGCACGAGGCATTCCGCAACCGGGGGCCACCGGCAACGTCATGGATGCTGCCGCTAAAGGCGGGGAAGACACCCCTCTCCTCTGCCAGCGCCGACGAGGCCTGGCACGCCTGCTCACTGATAAACTGCATCACCTCGGCAGCGACGCCGAGCGCTTCCTCCGAATCGTAGGGGATGCCCAGCTGTATCAGCATATCGGCAAATCCCATCACCCCCAGCCCTATCTTCCTCGTTTTCCTGGTCATCTCCTCTATCTCCGGCAGGGGGAACCGGTTGACATCTATGACGTTGTCCAGAAAGCGGACGGCGGTTTTAACCGTCCCGGCCATCCTGTTGTAGTCGATGGCCACGTTGCCATTCTCACGGCGCAGCATCCTGGTAAGGTTAATCGAGCCCAGGTTGCACGACTCATAGGGTAAAAGCGGCTGTTCGCCACAAGGGTTGGTGCTCTCGATGCGTCCCAGGTGGGGGGTGGGATTGACCTCATTGATGCGGTCAAGGAAGACGATGCCCGGGTCTCCCGTTTTCCATGCCATAGCCACCATCTCACCAAATACTTCCCCGGCATTAAGCTCGCCCGCCACCTCCCGGGTATGTGGGTTTAGCAGGCTGTAATCGGCCCCGTTTTTAACCGCCTCCATAAACTCATCGTTTACCGCCACCGAGATATTGAAATTGGTCAGTGAGGTCAGGTCTTCCTTGGCCTTGATAAACTTCATAATATCCGGATGCTCAACATTGAGGATAGCCATATTGGCCCCGCGGCGCGTCCCGCCCTGCTTGATAACATCGGTGGCCACATCAAAAGCCCGCATAAAGGAGACCGGACCGCTGGCAACGCCACCGGTAGAGCCCACCCGGTCTTTTGCCGGCCGCAGCCGGGAGAAAGAGAAACCGGTGCCGCCGCCGCTCTTGTGGATGAGGGCGGTGTTCTTTACCGCCTCAAAGATTGACTCCATCTTGTCCTCAATGGGCAAAACAAAACAAGCAGACAGCTGTCCCAGCTCCCGCCCGGCGTTCATCAGAGTCGGTGAGTTGGGCAAAAAGTCAAGGCTGGTCATCAGCCGGTAGAACTCATCTTCACAGGCCCTGGTATCAGCTTCGGGATTGTAGATGATTTCGGCGGAAGCAATGGCACAGGCAACGCGGCGGAACATCTCTTCTGGTGTCTCAACGATATTACCCTGCTTGTCCTTCATCAGGTATCTTCTTTCCAGAACCCGCAAAGCGTTCTGTGTAAGAGCCAGCCCGGAAGCAGCTCGAGTTTCCTGCGACATGGTCATTTCCCCCTTCTCTGTACTTTCTTCCATCTCTTCACCAGCCAGAAATTCCTTCACCAGAGTCAATACCTCAAATTCGGTGGCTGTCCTCTTATGTTTTCTGCTCTGGGATACCAGGTGCTCCATACCGGGCAGTACCTGCGGCTTTTCCAGGCGCTCAATCACCTGCTGGGTAAGCTTCTCAATCCGGTTTCTGTCAGACATACCCACAGACTCGGCAGCGGCAAAAATCACCCGGGCTATCTGGGTGCGGTCAACCGGCCCGCTTCTTGACCTGCCAGTAACGCTCATCTCTGCCTCCGGCGGCGACCCCCGGCCACTACCCCCGACCGCTCCTCAGGCAAAAGCGACAGCTGACCATCGGAGTAAGAAGATGTGCCAGCACTGACCAGAGTATCCACCTCCTGCTTTAAGTCCGTTATGTCAGCAAAATCACGGTAGACGCTGGCAAAGCGAATATAGGCAATGTTATCCAGCTCTTTCAATTTATTCATCACCATATCTCCGAGGGCAGTGCTAGCCACCTCCGCCTTGCCCATTTGATAGAGCTCGGCTTCGATGTCATCGGCCAGCCTATCAACAGCGCCAGCCGGCAGTGGTCTCTTTTCACAGGCCTTGCGGATACCGGTAAGCAGTTTTTCCTTGTTGAACTCCTCCCGCCGACGGTCTTTCTTGATGACAAAAAGGCTGGCAGGCATTACTCGCTCATAGGTAGTAAAACGTGAGCTACACCCCAGGCACTGGCGCCGCCTGCGGACTCCATTGTTGACATCCCGGGAATCCACCACTCTAGAATTATCACTGCCACAATAGGGGCACCGCATGACAAAACCTCGCTATATATAGTACAATGCTGAATAACCTACCACAATATATAGTGCTTGTCAAGCCCGCTGGGGGTACCGGCAAAAAAGAAAAGGCTGCGGGCAGGGGCCCGCAGCCTTTTCGAGGGGGGAAACCCTAGAATTCTAATGCCAGCTTTTTGCCTGCTGGCTAACCACCTTATCGGATGGCGTCACCGCCTGACGCTGACGGCTGAATAGGGGACGCCGCAGGAACGAAGGAACATCCAGCTCGTCCTCGGTCCTGATGCTCTTGAGCTGTTGGGTCAGTTCGTCATCCTCTATATCCACATCATATTCTGTCTTGGAGACAAAGCCAGTGGCAATCAGCGTAATCCTGACATCACTACCCATGCCGGGGTCGTGGGCGACTCCAAAGATGATGTTGGCATCCGGGTCCACCGCCTGCTTAATCACCTCGGCGGCTTCATTGACTTCAAACAGGGTTAGATCGCTGCCGCCGACGATATTGAAAAGCACTCCCTTGGAACCTTCAATGGTCACATCCAGCAGCGGGCTAGCCAGAGCCTCCTTGGCACCGTCTACAGCCCGGTTCTTGCCCGAGCCCCGGCCGATGGACATCCAGGCAGGGCCTGCATCCTTCATCACGGCGCTAACGTCGGCGAAATCAAGGTTAATCATTCCAGGAACGGTGATTACCTCGGAGATAGCCTGAACGCCGTGCCTGAGGACATCATCGGCCATCTTAAAGGCGCTGTCGACACCGGTCTTCTGGTCACAAAGGTCAATCAGGCGGTCGTTGGGGATTATGATAAGGGTATCAACTTTGCCCAAAAGCTTGCTGATCCCCTCCTTGGCCACCTCAGAACGGTGAGTACCCTCAAAAGCAAAGGGCTTGGTCACCACAGCGATGGTCAGGGCACCACTCTCCTTGGCCGTCTCAGCAATAATACCAGCGGCGCCGGTGCCGGTGCCGCCACCCATGCCGGCGGTGATAAACACCATATCAGCGCCAGCGACCAGTTCCTTAATCTCCTCCTTGCTCTCCTCGGCTGCCTTTTGTCCCTTAGAGCAATCACCACCGACACCCAGCCCCCGGGTAAGTCTTTCCCCTAGCTGGATGCGGGTTGGTGCTTCAGTGATGGCCAGTGCCTGGGCATCGGTGTTCATGGCAATGAACTCCACGCCCTGAATCTCTTCCCTGACCATGCGAGTCACCGCATTACAACCACCACCACCGAGGCCGATAACCTTAATCCTGGCTGGATTGGGAACAAAACTTGTTTTTGCCATTTCCTCCTCCTTTTCTTCTATCTCTTTTTTTCTTTACTAACGGAACAGGCTTCTGATTTTCAGAGCCATTTTCCGCAGGCGGAAGCCAAACCAACCGCCATTCCATCGCCGGGTGCTGCGGTTCTTAGCACCCCAGAGTAGCAGCCCAACACTGGTGGCATATGCCGGATCACGAACGGTATCGGCTATGCCGGAGATATGGGTAGGTACGCCCACTCTCACCGGCAGCTTCAGTACTTCACGTCCCAGCGTCTCTATCCCGGAAAGGTTAGCAGTGCCACCGGTGAGCACCAGCCCGGCCGGTACTAGCGATTCATAATCGGAACGGGGCAACTCAAGCAGGATGAGTCTCAGAATCTCCTCAACCCTTGCGCGGATGATATCACACAGGTCCTGATATGATATGCCGTGCCCGTCCTCCGATATCTGGTTGGCGGTCTCCATCTGGCTTTCATAGACCGGCATAACGCTGCCATATCTCTTTTTCATCTCTTCGGCTACTTCAAAGGGTAGTCCCAATCCGATGGCAATATCGCGGGTAAGCTGGTAACCGGCCACCGGCAGTATGGAGGTATGCCATATACTGCCTTCCTTGAAAACACAGATGTCACTGGTACCGCCACCGATATCAGCCAGGACAACGCCCACCTGCTTCTCGTCCTCCGTGAGTACCGCCTCGCTTGAGGCCAGCGGCTCCAGTACCAGGTCATCAATATCAATGCCGAGGCTGCGGATACACTTGACCAGATTCTGAATAGAGGTGGCCGCAGCGGTGACAATGTGTGTTTCAACATCAAGCCTGAAACCATACATTCCTACCGGATTCTTGACGCCGGTCTGGCCATCAACGGCATAGCCCCGGGGGATGACATGCAGCAGTTGCCTATCGTTGGGCACCTTAATGCTCTGGGCGTTGCTCAACACCCGCCTCAGGTCATCGGGCCGCACCAGCCGGTCGTTGCGGGTGATAGCCACCACACCCCGGTTGTTGACCGAGTTGACATGGCGGCCGGTAACCCCGACATAGGCTGAGTCCACCTTATAGTCGCAGGACTGTTCTGCCTTTCCCACCGACTCACGGATTGCCTCCCGGGCGTCGTTGATGTTGACCACCAAGCCCTTGTGCAAGCCATGAGATGGAGTAACGCCGACGCCAACTATCCGGGTACTGCCGGTGTCGCTAATCTCGGCAATGGTGGTACATATCTTGGTGGTACCAACATCAATTGAAGATATAGTGTGTTTTTTCATCTGGCTCCTCCCTTTTATAGTTTATATTTTTGCCTATCTGAGCTAATTTAGCCCTCACATCTTTAACCTCCTCCTCCCGCTTAGGTTACTGGAATGGCGCCGAAGAAACGCCAAGAACTTCCCTTAAGATGATCGGCTTGCGCCAGCCGCCAGGATTGATATCACCTAAAAAACTTAATCTCTCGGTGGATTCGCGCCATTCATCCTCGGTTATGACGCGCTCCGCCACTCGCAACCGGGCGCTGCGTGCCCGTGGATTGGCTTCCACCTCAGCCGCCGAGGGAGTGATGACCTTCCTACTGATTATTTTAAGACGGGCGGTATGCTGACAGCGGCAGACAGGGACATCCAGCGGACAGATGCAGTCCTTCGATTCCTGCTGCCACAAGCGCTTGACAATGCGGTCTTCTAGAGAGTGGTAGCTGATGACCACCAGCCTGCCGTCGTAACCAAGCAAATTCACCGCCTGTTTCAGGGCGGTTTCCAGGTTGCCAAGCTCGTCATTGACCGCTATGCGCAGCGCCTGGAAGGTCCTGGTGGTCGGATGGATTCTACCCCTCCTCGGGCCTACCGCCCCCTCTACCACCCGGGCCAGCTCAAGGGTGGTTTTTATAGGCCGCCCGTCAATAATGCGCCGCGCTATGCGAGAGCTGTAGCTCTCTTCGCCGTATTCCCGGATAATCCGGGCAAGCTCTGCCCCGGAGTAATCGTTGACAATATCGGCGGCGGTAAGCTTCTGGCCGGGGTCAAAGCGCATATCCAGGGGAGCATCCTGCTGAAAGCTGAACCCACGGCCGCTGCTGGCCAGTTGTACGGAGGACAGACCCAGGTCAAAGAGAATGCCGTTAACCGGCAGGAAATCGTGCTTTATACAGATCGCCTCTAAGTTGGCGAAGTTATCGTTGACAATAAGAACGGAGCTCCCGTAGGCGGCCAGTCTGTCACCAGTCGCCTTTACCGCCTCCGGGTCGGCATCAATGCCAAGCAACTGGCCACCCGGTGAGCTGCCCTCCATAATGGCGGCAGCATGGCCACCTCCGCCGATGGTACAGTCAATGTAGCGGCCGCCGGGTTGGATGGACAGAGCGTAAATGGTCTCCTTCAAAAGAACCGGTGTATGAGTCGGCAGCGACATCACCAGGCCTCTAACCACTTTCCAGGCTCTCGATTATCTGCCAGGCTTGCTCCTGACTTTCCGTCTTTTCTTCATCCCAAAGGGCCTTGCTCCACAACTCAAGGTAGTTATTGGCCCCGACAACAATTACTTCATCGCCAATCTGGGCATGCTCTCTAAGGGGTGCCGGCAGACCGATTCTTCCCTGGCCATCGAGGTTAAGGTAGAAAGCGGTGGCAAAAAGAGCCCGGTTGAGCCGCCTTAACTTGCTGCGGGTTATCGGGCCACCGGTAAGGGAGTCAGCCAGCTTCTTCCACTCCGGCAGGGTATAGGCAGTAATACACTTTTCTACGCCGGGCGTCAGCACGACACCGTCCTTCAATCGCGCCCGAAAACGAGGCGGCAGGGGCACCCTGCCCTTGTCATCCAACTTGTATTCAAACTCACCGAAAAACATCTGGCTTATTTATACCTGCCCAACTCAAGACTGAGATACCACCGAATGAGACCTAATCTCCCTCTTTTCACCACTTTCCCCCACTTAACAACAATTTTACTACACTTCACCCTCCATTTGTCAATAGTTTACAATTAAATATTTATCAAGTAGAACTATTTTGTTAATTCGGGGCGTGTGGTAATATGGTACTGTCCCCTTAAGCTCAGACGAACAGGAGAAGGCAGTGCGTATTGACATCTTCACTCTTTTCCCCCGGATGTTCGATGGCCCTTTTGACACCGGCATTTTCCAGCGGGCACTCAGCCAGGGGCTGGT
>DAOWLH010000026.1 GCA_030643515.1 Dehalococcoidia bacterium
ACTATCGACCGGTGAGATGCTGCTTCTTCACACTCCCCCTGGGCGCATGCTACAATGTAGGCCAATAACGGCTTGCCCGCAATACGTAGCAGCCTGAAATCACTATGGACAATATTCTCATCGGCCTGGCCAGTATCATCATCCTGGGCATCGGAGCACAATGGCTGGCCTGGCGGTTAAGACTACCTTCAATTTTGCTATTACTTGTTTTCGGCTTTATTGCCGGACCGGTGACCACCCTGCTCAACCCCGATGAGCTATTCGGCGACCTGCTGCTGCCTATCGTCTCATTATCAGTGGCCATAATCCTCTTCGAGGGCAGCCTTAACCTCAGGCTTACCGAGCTGCGCCGGATCGGCGGTACTGTCCGTAACCTGATAACGCTGGGGGTTCTAACCACCTGGCTGATAGGCGCCGGCGCCGCCTACCTGCTGCTCGACCTTGACCTACCGTTGTCCATACTTCTCGGAGCCATCCTGGTGGTTACCGGACCCACGGTCATCCTGCCCCTGCTGCGACATCTACGCCCCAGCGGGCAGGCAGGTTTGATACTCAAGTGGGAGGGAATCACCATTGACCCCATCGGTGCCGTGCTGGCTGTTTTGGTCTTTGGTGCTATCATCGCCAGCACCGGCGGCCCACAGGAGGCGGCCACCTCTGTTATCACCAACCTGCTGCGCACCATCCTGGTCGGGGGTGTTATCGGCGCCGCCGGAGCCATTGTCATAATCATGCTACTTAGGTCATACCGAATACCAGACTTCCTTCACAGTGCCGTCACCCTGGCGGTGGTTATAGGCATCTTCACTGCCTCAAATATTATCCAGACAGACTCCGGTCTCCTGGCGGCGACCGTTATGGGCATCACCCTGGCCAACCAGAATACAGTCAGCATCAGGCACATAATGGAATTCAAGGAAAACCTTCGGGTGCTTCTGGTATCCAGTTTATTCATCCTGCTGGCGGCACGTATTGAGATGAATAGTCTGACCCAGATTATCAGCATCGGCAGCCTGGGATTCCTGCTGGTCCTCATGCTGGTAGGCCGACCACTATCGGTGCTGGTATCAACAATAAGATCGAAGGTCACCTGGTCAGAGCGAATATTCCTTTCCTTGATGGCCCCTCGTGGTATCGTTGCCGCCGCGGTGGCCTCAGTTTTTGCCCTGCGACTGGCGGAAGCCAGCTATCCCCAGGCCGAGCTACTTATTCCACTGACCTTTATGGTAATTGTTGTCACCGTTGCCATCTATGGCCTGGCGGCATCGCCCCTGGCACAGCGGCTAAAAATAGCCCAGCCCAATCCACAGGGCGCGCTCATCATCGGGGGCCATGCCTGGGCGCGAGACGTCGCCCTGTCACTCAAGAAGGAGGGCTTCAAGGTACTGGTAGCCGATGCCAACTGGGCGCATATTAAGGCGGCCCGTATGGCCGGCCTGGACACCTTCTATGCCAGCATGCTATCCCAGTATGCCCGTGATGAGATAGAGCTGGGCGGTATTGGCCGCCTGGTTGCTTTGACATCAGATGACGAGTTCAACTCGCTGGCCGTCCTTCAGTTCGCCAACATCTTTGGCCGGGTTGATGTTTACCAGCTGCCTACCGAAGGTGAGGACAAGGGGCACAAAGAAGCCACCTCGCATCACCTGCGGGGCCGCCTCCTTTTCGGCTCTGGAATAACCTATTCATACCTCAGCGAGCGTTTTTCCGCCGGCGCTGTCATAAAAACGACCAGCCTGACCGAAGATTTTAACTTTGACTCTTTCAAGACCCATTATGGCGAAGCCGCCGTTCCCCTGTTCCTGGTTGACCAGAACAACAATCTAACAGTGTTTACCACCGATAATCCGCCAAAACCACAACCGGGACAGAAACTGATCAGCCTGATTAATCCCGCAGACGAGAAACAAAGCCAAGATCAACCAAAAGCCGTGACCGAGCTATAACGCTGCTCGGGCACCCAATTTGACCGTCATATAGTCAAGGCCCTTATGCAGCCTGACCGTATTTGTAACCGTCAGATTGCAGTGCTATACTAAAAACCTAGAGACGCATTAGATGGCAGACAGAACAGACATCGTCGAGGTTGAGGAGCTGTCAAAGAATTTCGGCCAACTGACCGCAGTTGACCGAGTTTCTTTTAAGGTGAACGGAGGCGAGATATTTGGCTTCCTGGGACCAAATGGAGCCGGCAAGACAACTACCATAAATATACTCTGCACCCTGCTGCGCCCCACCAGCGGCCGGGCGCTGGTCAACGGCTACGATGTAATTAAACAACGCACCCAGGTGCGGTGCTCTATCGGCCTTGTCTTTCAAGACCCTACCCTGGACGAATATCTTACCGCGGAACAGAATCTAAACTTCCATGCCTATGCCTATGGTATTCCCAAAGATATACGGCGGAAGCGTATGCGGGAGCTCCTGGAACTGGTTGAGCTCTGGGACCGCCGTAAGAATAGGGTGCGCACCTATTCCGGGGGGATGAAACGACGGCTGGAGATCGCCAGAGGTCTGCTGCACCACCCTAAAGTTCTTTTCCTGGACGAGCCAACCCTGGGCCTCGATCCCCAGACGCGCCGCCGCATCTGGGATTACATTCTGGCCCTGCGCCAGCAGGAAGAACTGACCATATTTCTGACCACCCACTACATGGACGAAGCCGAAAACTGCGACCGCATTGCCATCATTGACTATGGGCGGATTGTCGCCCTGGATTCGCCGGATAAGCTCAAGGACAATGTCGGCGGAGACCTGGTATCTCTAAAGGCAGAAAATACTGAAGCTGCTATCGCCGAGCTTAAAGAAAGCTACCATCTCGAACCGGTGACAGAAAATGGTATGGTCACCTTCAACGTCCCCCACGGTGAAACATTTCTCCCGGACTTCATTCGCAGCTTTAACAGCCATCTGCTGTCTATCAGCGTACGCCGACCTACCCTGGATGATGTATTCATTAAACTGACCGGCCGCGCCATACGGGAACAGGAAGTCGGCTTACGGGATCAGATGAGAACCATGATGAAGGGACACCGATAAACATGACAGCAGTATTCCGGGGCGTGTGGGTCATAGCTTATCGAGAGCTGCTGCGTTTCGTCCAGGAGCGTTCCCGTATTGTATCTTCATTTGCCATGCCCCTTCTATTTCTGGTTATTTTTGGTGCCGGCTTTAATCGTATTATCGGAGCAGTAACGCCCGGAGTGGACTTCATCCAGTTCATGTACCCCGGCATTATAGCCATGACAGTACTGATGAATTCGGTAATGTCGGGCCTGTCCGTGGTCTGGGACCGTGAGTTTGGTTTCTTAAAAGAGGTCCTGGTTGCCCCCTTAAGCCGCGGTGGCATCGTACTGGGCAAAGCGGCTGGCGCCGCCACGGTAGCCGTGGCGCAGGGCTTCATCCTGCTGATACTGTCCCCGATAGTCGGTGTTTCCTTGAACCCGCTGCTGGTTATAAAACTGGTGCCGATGCTTATTATCCTGTCCCTATCGCTTTCCGGGCTGGGCATTCTGGTCGCTTCACGGATGCGCTCTCAGCAGGGATTCCAGCTAATTGTACAGCTGATTATCTTCCCCCTGATATTTTTATCCGGCATCTTTTTCCCGGTCAACAACGTGCCCGTGTGGCTTGAAGTTCTCTCCAAAGTAAACCCGCTGACCTACGGCGTTGACGCCATCCGTCAGCTTTTTCTTGCCGGAGAGGCTGCCGCCACTACCGGCGACTTTGTCTTTGGCGTTACCGTATTCGGACACACCATGAGCATCGCCGAAGACATCCTGATTGTCGCCGTTTTCGGCGTCATCGTTATGTTGCTGGCTATCTGGTCTTTCAGCAGGCAGGAGTAAGAGACAAAGCTTATTCTCGTCTTATCTTCCACTTTCCGCAAGCCATCTACTTTAGCTCCAAAGTATTTCTTCATTCCCCCGGCTTTTTGGCTATAGAATAGAAAACCGGCCCCAGGCTATAAACCACAATTTAGCAATATCCAAGACCAAAGGTACTTGACAAAGAACCCGTAATATGTTAATATCCGAATATCTAGATATGTGTATATAATGCTAGGGGAGGGATAAAATGACACCCCGGTATGATATGGAGCTCTTTAAGCTGAAGGCAGAGCTATGCAAGACTTTTTCCGACCCCAAGCGATTGCTCATCATAAATAAGCTACGCAATTGCGAAAAGACTGTGGGTGACCTGGCCCGGTCACTTGAATTGAACCAGTCGGTGGTCTCGCGGCACCTGGCCATTCTCCGCAGCAAGGGGATTGTCCAGCCGCGCCGTGAAGGAACCTGCGTGTCTTACAGCCTGACCGATCCTAAAATAGGTGAAGCCTGCGACCTTGTCCATCAGGTGTTACTGAGCCAGATGGAAAAGAACAAAGAGATGGCGGAAAAATTTATTTAAGGGTTACAACTACCCTGTTCAGGGTGGTCACTTATAAATAATATGGAGGTTTAAAAAAAGAAATGGCGCAAGTTCAAGTTGAAGAAAAGGTGGAGGCTAAAGCAAAACCAGAGGTAAAGAAGAAAAAGGTGTCCATTGTCGTCTTTAGCGGCGATTTTGACAAGCTGTTTGCTGCCTATGTTATAGCTACCGGAGCCGCTGCATCAAACATGGATGTAACCATGTTCCACACCTTCTGGGGGCTGCGGGCACTGAAGAAGGATGTGAGCACGGGAAAGAGCTTATTCGGCCGCATGATAGGCAAAATCTATGGCGGCGATATCAACAAGGCCAATCCCAGCAAATATGGCTTCGGTGGTATGGGACGATGGATGTTTAAGAAAATGATGAAGAGCAAGAACGTTGCCTCACTTCCCGAGTTGAGGCAGACAGCCCTTGACCTCGGCGTCAAGGTCTATGGTTGCCAGATGAGTATGGATGTCATGGAGATTCCCAGAGAGACGATGATCGATGAAGTGAGCGATTGTGTCGGCGTCGGCTTCCTTATTGAGCAGGCGCAGCAGGCTGATTTTACCATGTTTATTTAAGAGGAGGAAAAATAATGTCCGATGAAATCAAGGTTGATTTGGAGCTTGATGTAAGAAAACTGCTCTGCCCCATGCCCATGGTCAGGGTGAGTCAGAACATCGGCAAGGTCCCGGTGGGGGGAGTGATAAGAGCCGTTGCCACTGACCCGGGTAGTCTGGCTGATATTCCCTCCTGGGCACGGACGACGGGCAATGAAGTTATTAAGACGGAGCGCAACGACGGCGAATTCGTCTTCTATGTCAAAAGAGTCAAGTAGCAATGAACTGGTTTTCGTTTCTGGCAGCCGGCGTGCTGGTCTACATTGCTGTAGCCGTGTTCCTCTTTGGGACCGGCTACCGGGTATTCCAATGGTTTAGGGTGCCCAGGAGCGGTATACGGCTGGGCATCTTCCCCCAGCCGAGAAACAAAGGAGCCCGGGTGTTATGGATGGCCAGGGACTCCTTTTTCTTTCCCCAAGTACTGGATGTCGACCGCTGGATGTGGCTCTTCGTTATCCTGCTCCATCTGGGCGGTATCGCCGCCTTTGTCGGTCACCTCAGGATTATACAGGAGTTCACCCCACTTGTTAATGCCCTGGGCGATGAAGGAATGGCACAGTTTGCCCTGTGGAGCGGAGGGACGATAGGCATCATCCTGCTGGTTACCGTTCTCTATCTGCTCTTCAGACGTTTCAAGTCTCCCTACAAGGATTTGTCAACTCCGGAGGATTATTTCCTGTTGGTGCTTATTCTGGTCATAATCCTGCTGGGTAACCACCTGCGTTTCTTCGGCGATATTCATGTCGCCGATTACCGGGAGTACCTGCAGAGCTTATTGGCCTTCAGGCCGGCCTTCCCGGAGGCCATAGCTGAGTCCGGAACCAGATGGGTGCTGGCAAGCCATGTCCTTACGGCCAATATATTGCTGATCTACTTCCCCTTCAGCAAGCTGGTTCATTTCATCGGTGCCTTTGCCGGTAATCTGTTAAGGAGTGAAAAGCAGTGAACGAGACGAGGGAAAAGACCCTGGTTGATATTTTAGACAAGAAGATGAATCGGCAGCTCTTATACTACCTGGATATCTGCACCCGGTGTTCCATCTGCAAGGACGCCTGCCATCAGTACGTCTCCACCAGGGATGTCCTCTACCTGCCGGCATACCGGGCCGAGCTCATTCGCCGTGTCTATAAGAAATATTTCACCGGGATGGGCCAGTTTATTCCCGCCCTGGGAGAGGCCAGGGAGATTGATGACAAGCTGCTTGACGAGCTCTATCAGACAACCTATGCCTGTACCGGTTGTCGTCGATGCATGTTCTACTGCCCCTTTTCCATTGATACCACCTGGATTCTGTCGGTGGCTAAAGCAATGCTAATCGCCGCTGGTAGAGGCTCCCAGATTCTGGCCGAGCTATCGGGGGCTTCCATCAGCAAGGGCGAGAATATTGACCTCTTCAAGGACATCATCATTGATACCCTCAAGAGCACCGAAAAAGAGCTGCAGGAAAAGGTAGGTGACGCCAAGGCTAATATCCCCATAGGCAAGGAAGGGGCCGATACGCTGTATGTGGCTCTGGCGGGAACACACACCATACTGCCGGCGGCCATCATCTTTCACCAGGCTCGGGTAAACTGGACGCTGTCCCTGTTTGAGGCGTCTAACTACGGCTACTTCCTGGGCAATGTTCCCCAGGCCAAGACGATCGCCCAGCGGATTGTCGATGAGGCCAGGCGGCTCAAGGTGAAAGAGGTGGTGATAACCGAGTGCGGGCATGCCTACCGGGTGATGAGTCATTTCTACGAGACCTGGGCCGGCGAGAAGCATCTTTTCAAAGTACGCAGCATACTGGAGGTCATCGCCGAGTATATCAGGGAAGGCAAGATCAAGCTTGCCCGGGGTCATGTCAGCAAGCCGCTTACCTACCACGAACCGTGCCAGGTCGGCAGGAACGCCGGTTTCTATGAAGAACCCAGATACATTGTGCGCCAGGTCGCCTCTGATTTCCGCGAACTCACCCCCAATCGGGAGAGAAACTGGTGTTGCGGCGGCGGTGGTGGCTTAGTAGCCGAGTTTGAGTTTGATGACCTGAGAATCAAGACAGGCGAGAGAAAGGTACAGCAGATACGGGAGACCGGTGCCGAGATTGTGGTCAGTCCCTGCGAGAACTGCCGTCTGCAACTGGATACCCTGAACGAGAAGTACAATATGGAGATAGAGATTATCTCCATGATGGACCTCGTTGTCGATGCCATGGTCATTGATAAAGCCGCCAACTAGAACTGCTCCTAGCGAATTTTTCTTTTTAATTGAATCGCGAAGTTGCCTCTCGGAATCGCCGTAGCAAAAGCCACCGGTGGATGCCGTCTTTACCCCCTCTTCTTCCGCCTTTTCTTTTCTTTTTGGGGCAGGGAGGCGGCGTAGCGGTAGGAGCGGCCAAGCCATTTGGTGAATATGTCTTTATCGGCGCAGATGAGTTCCGGCAAGGCGGCGTATTCTTTCATCACCCGTCCCATGGGGGTAAACCGGGTAATCTCATGGTACGTCGAGAGGATTTCCTGCCTGTCTTCTTCGGAAAGGCGCATTATTACATTATCTTCATGTACACCGGCAAACATATTGTTATTGACAAAATAGGCTACCGAGCCGAACATCATCTTTCTTTCCACCCTGTAACCCTGCAGTGAGTCCGCGAGCAGTTGCATCAGTTCCCGGTTGGCTTTTTTCCAGGGCATGATATTCCTCCTCCTTTACTTGTCCGGTTTAATCCCAGACAGCAGACTCGCCAAATCTATTTTAGCCTCCAGGATATTTGCCCACAAGTCACCGGTCTCTACCAGCCGCTTCGGCACGTTCAGGATGGTGAAATCGCTGGGATAGACCTTATCAAGTTCACCCCAGCGCAGGGGAACGGAAACGCTGGCCTCCGGGCTCGGACGCGGCGAGTATATGGAAGCAATGGTCTTACCGCGTGCATTCTGGTTATAGTCCAGAAACACCTTGCCCGTCCGTTTCTCCACAGCCCAGTCCACGCTAACCTCGGCCGGGTGCTGCCGCCAGAGAAAGCGGCTCAGCGTTTCCGCCGCGGTACGGGTGGCGTGAAAGTCCAGCCGGCGCTGTATGGGGACAAAAATGTGCAGGCCGGTCCGCCCCGAAGTCTTCACGAACGAAGGAAAAAGGAGAGTGTCCAGGGTTTCCTTCAGTTCCAGGGCTACCTGGCAGGTCTTGCTGAAGGCCTCCCGGTTCAGTTCCGGTTCTGCCCCTGCCGGCTCTCTGCCGGAAAAAATATACGGGTCAACATCAAATACTATGAAGTCAGGATAGCTTGCATAGTAATCGGCCTCTCCAGCAGCACCGGTATCAGCGCCAAAATCAAGCCCCGGCCTTACCCGGGAAAACCAGGTGTGAAGCTCGATATCCGCAATCTGCCCCAGCCAGAGCAGAGTTGCCAGATTATTGCACAGCAGGTAACCCTGGCCGGGCGTATCATGAGAGGAAAGAGGCACGGTAGCAACGAAACCGGGTACCGGCTGATAGTGTTTCTGGAAAAAATGCTGGCCGTAAATGCCATCTGGATAGCGGCTCAATGTAAGCGGCCTGTCCCTGAGGTGAGGCAACAACCAGGGAGACACCCTTGCAAGGTAAGTGATAAGGTCGCGCTTGGTAAGCGCCCTGCCCTGACCGGTTTCCGGCCAGAGCACTTTATCCAGATTGCTCAGTGATACCTTCTGCCCGGCCACATCGATAACAAAGCTGCTTTTCGGGCTGGCCAGCTGCTCCAGGACATTACTAAGAGCATCAGGTCTATCGTTAGAAGCTGCTTGCCGTGATTGGCCCACTTTTTCTACGACTCTGGCAGGGCGGATGGAAGCTGCCGGTTTGTCATCACGCACCCTGAGAAATACCGGCGCCCTCAGGCAGCCATCCTGGGTCCATTCAGCGAATTTTACCTCGACAACCAGCTCCGGCTTTACCCAGGTTACGCCGGCAGTCTGCTCTGGCTCCCTAAAGAAGGGGCTCTTCTCAATACTAATGGCTTCCAGCTGTTTCTTCAGCTTTAACAAGGTGTCGTTATCAAAACCGCTGCCCACGTTATCGCCATGCTGGAGATTATTTTCATCATCATAATAGCCGAGCAGCAGAGACCCGAATGTATTAGCCCGCTTGCCCGTGCCCCGGGTAAATCCGCCAATCACGAACTCCTCACTGGTAACCGCCTTTATCTTGAGCCAGCTACCGGAGCGCTTTCCCGGTTCGTAGAGGCTGTCCTGTCGCTTGGCGACGACACCCTCGAAGCCATTCTCGATTGCCGCACGGTAAACGGCATGGCCGTCAGCGGTAAAGTGTTCAACCAGCCGGACATCCTCTTTCGGGTTAACTACAGCGTTGAGCAATTCCTTCCTCTGTTTCAGGGGCACTCCCATCAGGTCGTAGCCGTCCAGGTAGAGTATGTCAAAGACATAGTAGATAATGGCTGACAGCGGCTCTGCCCGCTCGGTCTTAATCCTGTTTATTGCCTCCAGGTAGCCCTGGAGGCACTGGAAGCATAACCTGCCCTTTGAATCGAGGGCGATGATTTCCCCATCGAGCACAAGCTGTGCAACCGGCTGGGATTTCAGGCTCTCGGCCAGGGCAGGGTAACGCCCGGTGACATCAAGCCCACGCCTGGACTGCAGCCGTACTTTTCCGTTATTAATTAAGGCCAGCGTGCGGAAACCGTCCAGCTTCGGCTCGAAGAGCCACTGCTCATCCGAGAACGGGGTGGCAGCAGGCGAGGCTAGCATCGGAGAGAGTTTTGCTGGAAATGCCGCTTTTGCGGCTCCGGTGGCATCAGCGGGGCTGGTAGTAACCGGCTCCCTGCCGAAGGGCAGGTGGCCTGATTTAAGGTCATCAATGGTCAGTCCTGAAATAACCGAGGCTTCTTGTGACAGGATATCGCGATGTGGGTCAGTGTGCTCATCCCGGTGCTTTATAAGCAGCCAGTTCTTGTGGCTGCGTTGCATCCTGACCAGCGTCCAGGAACCCTTAAGCTTTTTTCCTCTGAGGTATATGGATATTTTCCCACTGGCCAGTCCTTCCCTCATCCGTTCCTCGGCCCTGGCCCGGTCGCCAAAAAAAAGCTCCCCGTTTTCATCCGGGGAATAAGTCCCCCTGTCCCAGACAATTACCTGCCCGGCGCCGTACTGTCCCCGGGGAATCGTGCCTTCAAAGCTGGAATAGTCCAGAGGGTGGTCTTCAACCATTACCGCCAGGCGCTTTGTTCCCGGGTCATAAGACGGCCCTTTCGATACCGCCCATGACTTCAGCGCCCCGTCAACTTCGAGCCGGTAGTCGTAGTGCAGTTGCCGGGCGGCGTGTTTCTGTACGACGAAGGTAAGTGGACCTTCATCAGCAGACTCTTGGTCGGCAGATGGCTCTGGAGAGCGCTCAAAATCTCTTCTGCCTTTATAGTCCTTAAGCATCGCCTTAATTATAACCCTGAGGTGAGGGCGACGACCACCCGGGATTTCCCGGCCAGGAATGCCCGCCAGTTTATGGAGATACCTGGATAGCCTGCCTTATCGCTATCACTTTCTTGCCACCGCCACACTCGCTTTGAGGGCTGCCATCAGGTCCTCTATCTCTACTTTTGGTATTTCCGGGGCTTTTATTTCCACCCCTTTCAGCTTAGCCTCAACCATCTCCCGAAGCGCCAGCGTATACCCATCGCGGTATTCATCCGGTTTGAAATTGGTGGTCATCGCTTCGACCAGTTTTGATGCCATTTCAAGCTCGGCAGCAGCCAGCTCCTGTTCCGGCGCAGCCAGCTCGTCTGCAGGCAGAATATCCTGCTGGTAGTGCAGTGTGTGCAGGGCCAATATTTTATCCAGGGGACGCAGGCAGCAGAGGTGCTCACGCCTCTGGAAAGCTACCTTGGCAATGCCAACCAGCCCCGTTTTCTCCAGCACCGCTTTCAGCAGGAAAAACGGCTTTACCCCCAGTTCCTCGGACTCCAGGTAGTGGCTGCCGCTGTAGTAGATGGCGTCAATTTCTTTTGGGTTAACAAAACCGATGATATCAATACTGTGTGTGGTTCTTAGCGGTACCCTGTTGAAATCCTCTTCCTCAAGGACAACATACCGGTCTTTACTGTACTCATAGCCCCGCACCGTCTCACTGGTGCTGAAGTACTCATCATCAACAGCGCAGTAGAGGACTTGTTTGGGGCGGGTAAGGCATTTTTTGTGCAGGTAGTGAAAGCTCGGTGTTTTAGTCTCGGTGGCCACTGACATTTTCACCGGTATGGCCACCATGCCAAAACTGATTACCCCTCTCCAGAACGCTCTAGGCATATTATCCTCCCGATGTGTTATTCTTATCCACCCGACCCAGTTTTAACCCACCTGGACCCCTCCGGAGAAGGTGAAGGTATTAAGAAGACCCGCCAGAACAACAACACCCCATATGCCCATTGGCCGGAGGAACCAGGGATATTCTCCCCAATCAGACAGTGCCCAGACTATTATCAGTGCGATATTTACCTTTAAGTGGACCCCGGGTGGCCACACAAATCTCTCTTTTATTTTACTCTACGCCTGGCAGCCTGATAGATTTCTTCTTCGGGCATCTGATTCGTAATTTCCCCCTCTTGTTTTTATGGAGTCAACGAGCAAATCAGTTCTAACCGGCAACTGCACGAGGAAGTAAAGTTGCCAGAAAGGTTATGACAATTATTAAAATAAAGATAATAAGGAGTATTCTCTTCATTGGCAGTGTCTATCCCTTTTTGCTATTCCCCGCGCCGGCCATAGTATTTCCAACCATCTATTAGTCTCTTTGTTACATACTAACACAATTTGTCAATTCAACTTACACCTATTTCGCAATCCATAATAGCTCCGTCCGCACATAGCCTTAGTACTTAAGTCATAACACAACTAGTGCAATTTTCTCTAGACAGCTATGTGACTTGATAGCGATAATGGTACATATAACCTACTTAAAATAACTTATTAAGCTGAGTAGTTAATGGTAAGAGTTATAATGGGATTCAACGTCAGTCCAGACATTGATATCCAGCCAATACTTCTGGATCTTCGGTCATACGCTCTACAATGCCCGGGCTTCATGACCGCTGAGAATCCTTCTGCTCAAAGAAATTATTCTATCATTATCTACGTAACTTCATGGCAAAGCGTTGCCAACTGGAATTTCTATGAGAAATCGATTATTACCCAGAAACTGCTCCAAAGAATCCGGGAGCTATCAGTTGAAGAACCCAAAGTGACCATCTACCGGCCACTCCCTACGATGCCCTGGAGATAATACCATCCAGGCAAAAGACACCTGCTGAAAGAAGGCGGATGACTACAAGAAGCGCACTTATATAGGGGGTTGACCTAACAGGAAAGAGTTGAAGCCATTATCATAGGACTAGCATTGTAGTAAGGCTGGATTCTCGGTGATGTCGTTTATGGGTGGTCTGGTCACTCCCACCATTCACCAATAAAGAAG
>DAOWLH010000085.1 GCA_030643515.1 Dehalococcoidia bacterium
GAGCGGACAATGAAGTAGGCCAGATAGATGAGCCACAGCACCAGTGACGCAGTGAGCCGGGAGTCCCAGACCCACCAGACACCCCAGGTCGGCCTGGCCCAGATGGAGCCGGTGATGAGCACCAGGGTGGTGAAAACAAGGCCCACCTCGGCCGATGAGCTGGCGATGAAGTCCCACTTTTTATCCCTTTTCCAGAGATAGCGGATGCTGGCCATAAAAACAACCAGAAAGGCAAGGAAGGCCACCCAGGCCAGCGGCACGTGAAAGTAGAATATCCGCTGGATGATACCCGTCTCGGCATCGGTAGGGACATAGATGAACACCATATACAAGGCAGCCAGCATCAATGGCGTCGTTACGCCAAGCAAAATCCTGCTCCTCATAACTCCTCCTTTCTCAAGTTTATTCCTCAATGACAAAAGCAAAGATCAGGTAGGAGACCACCAGGAAAATAACATCAAAGGCAGCCAGTATCATAAGCCAGGAAGATATGTCGCTCCAGGACTGCCCGTCCAGCACCAGGCCGGAGGAGGTAACGGCAGCGATGATTACCGGCGTCACTATCGGGAAAAAGAGTATGGGCAGCACCATCTCCCGGGCCCGCGTATTGACCGCCAGGGCAGAAAAGAGGGTCCCCACGGCAGCAAAGCCAATGGTAGCAAGGAAAGTGATGGTTACCAGCTCAAAAGAGAAAACAGCCACATTAAAAAACAGGGCAAAGATGGGCAGGACAATAGCCTCAACAAAAAGCATGAAGAGCAGGCTGGCCAGCAGCTTGCCCACATAGATGACCTCGCGGCTGATGGGGCAGGCCAGCAAGCCTTCCAGGCAGCACTCCTCCTTCTCCGGGACAAAGGCGCGGTTAAGGCTTAACACGCCGGCAAAAGCAAAGGTAGCCCACAGTATGCCCGGCGCCACTGAAAGCAGCACTTCCCGGCTGCCCCCGAAGGCAAAGTTGAAGATAACAATTACCAAAATGGCGAAGACCAGCACCGAAGACACTATTTCCTTGGTCCTCGCTTCCGAAAGGATATCCTTCCAGGCAATCACCAGAGCTTTACGCAACAGCCGCACCCCCAACCCCGGTACTTTGCCGGTATATCCGCCGTAAGCCTGCCAAATCCAACCCCTTATTCGGCTGCTGGTGGACAATCCGACCCCGATGCAAAATCAGCAGGTGGTCGCAGACCTCAAGCCCACGTTCCAGGCTATGGCTGGTGAAGAGGATGGTACGCCCATCCACTCCATCTGCCCGAAGCGCCTCCCAGAGCATGGCAACCGCCTGCTGGTCCAGGCCTGTTTCCGGCTCATCAAGGAGCATGATGGCCGGCCGGTGAAGCAGGGCGCGGGCGATAGACAGCCGCTGCTGCATGCCCCGGGAAAAGATAGCCACCCTATCATGAAGACGGGAGCTCATGCCCACCATGCCAGCCACCTCATAAATCCTCTCCCTGAAGTTGGGCACATCGTAAAGCCGGCTGTAAAACTGGAGGTTTTCGTAGGCAGTAAAGTTGCTGTAAAGAAAGGTATAGTGGGAAACCAGACCGATACGACGCCGGACTTCTTCGGTATTACCTTTGAGGCTGAAGCCATCGATTAGAACCTCACCGGCGGAGGGTTTCATAACGGTGGATAGAATCTTTATCAGGGTGCTCTTGCCGGCGCCGTTGGGGCCAAAGACGGCCAGCGTCTGCCCCCTCCCCACCACAAGGTCCAGGCCATTTATGGCCAGAAGATTGTTAAAAGACCTGATAAGACCCCTGGTCTCTATCGCCCAGCCGCTTTGAGCCTCTTTCATTGTCCCTGTATTCTACTTTTGAAGCACCATTAATTCAAGAGGCTCTGTGACGGGCCAGGCGTCGGCCGGGCCAGAGGGCAATCAGTCCACCAAGAAGAAGGAAGCCGCCGCCAACCCATATCCAGACTATCAGAGGACTTACCAAGGCACGGAACTCGACTACTGTAACCTCCGAATCCCAGCTAATCGGGACGACCCACAGGTCTTCGGCCGGGGTGGAACGAATGGCCACCCTGGATATCCATTGTTCCCTGGCATTGTAAAACTGAATCCGGGGCCTGATAATGCCGAGTGATTTGCCTCCCCTGAAGACCTCGACTACAGCGATGAATGTCATCTTGTCCGATGCGCCTTCGTGTTCCAGGTCCTGATAGGTTAGCTGATATTCACCAACAGTCATCGTCTCTCCCACGGCCAGCACCGCCTCCTCTCTTACATCAAAGAGAGAGGAGCCGGCAACACCGATGGCCATAACGGCCAACGACAGGTGCACGATAAAACCACCATAGCGGCCTCTATTGGCCCAGATAAGTCCAGAAAACTCCTTAAAATAGCTACCGTGCTTTCTTTTCCAGCGGGCACCAATGTCGCGGAGCCAGACGGACACTATCGCCGATATGACCAGGGCAGATGACGAATAGGCGAGCAGGGCGACGCCCTGCCTGACCCCGAAAATCAGCAGGGCAATAGCGACAATCACCGCCACAACCGCCGGCCAGAGCAGCTGGCGTCCCAGCCGGGCCAGAGACAGCCGCCGCCAGCCAATTAGAACACAGACACCGGAGAGCAGGATAACAGCCAGGAAAATGGGCACCGCCGCCATATTGAAGTAGGAGGCATCAACCGACACTCTGGAGCCGCCGAACAGCTCGGAAAGGGAGGGAAAGATAGTGCCCAGGAAGATAACAAAGGTAGCACCAACCAGAAGCAGGTTGACAGTAAGAAAGGTGCCCTCACTGGAAATGACGGAATCCACCTCGGCTTCGCTGTGTAAATCCTTGCGCCGGTAGAAGAGCAGTACCAGCGAGCCGAAAAAACTGATTATCAGAAAACCAAGGAAAAAGGGGCCGACAGCAGTCTGGCCAAAGGTGTGTACCGAAGACAGGATATCGCTCCTGGTGAGGAAAGTGCCAAAAATGGTCAGTGTAAAGGCGGAAATCACCAGCAGCATGCTCCACAGCTTAAAAATCCCCTTTCGCCGCTGCATTAAAGCGGAGTGCAGAAAGGCGGTAACCATCAGCCAGGGCATCAGCCCGGCGTTTTCCACCGGGTCCCAGGCCCAGTAACCACCAAAGGTGAGTTCGACGTATGCCCACCAGGCACCGATGAGATTACCCAGCCCCAGCAGCAGCCAGGCCCAAAGGGCCCAGCCCCGGATGGCAACCAGCCAGCTATCATCGTGCCGGCGGGTCAGCAGGGCAGCAATGGCAAAGGCAAAGGGAACGGCAAAGAGGGCATAGCCGGCCAACAGCAGCGGCGGATGTATTATCATCCCCGGGTTTTCCAGCAGAGGGTTGAGTCCGGCGCCTTCCACGGGGACGGTTGCCAGTTCCTTAAAGGGATTCTGATTGGGAACAAATAGCAGCAGTATAATGAAGAAGAGCTGAACCGCCATGATGATGGCCGTGGCAGATGGGACAAGCCCTTCCCCCTGAGGACGCTTCTTCAACACCACCGCGGCAGCAGCCAGTGAAACAATCCAGCCCCAGAAAAGAAGCGAACCGGCATTGCCCGCCCACAGGGCGCTAATCAGGTAAGGTAGAGATAAGCCGCTGCTGGAGTACGAAGCAACGTATCCAATCTGAAAGTCATGCGTAATCAGAGCAATAAGCAGGGCGATTACCGAAATTGAAAAAAATGCGGCAGCGGCCAGGACACTCTTCTTGGCAGCGTCAATTAACTGCTGGCGACCGCCTCTTAGGCCAAAAATAAAGGCGGCAATCGAGAAGATACTGGCCGCCAGGGCAAGAACCAGCGCCACATTGCCCAGCTGGGACATCACGCCCCTCCCGCATCGCCCTGCGGCACATATCTTGAACTGCACTTGGTCAGTATAGATTCAGCTTGAAAAAAGCCGCTGGCATCATATTCCCCTTCAACGACAACCTGGTTGCCCACCTCAAAGGTATCGGGGGCGTTACCGGAATAAACCACCGTCAGACTGGCATCCAATCCGGTATTATCGACGATGACAAACTGCATCTCAAGCCCGCTCTTTTCAACTCCGGGGGCCACTGTGCCACTGACCCGCACCGTTTGGCCGGCGATAGTATCCGCCTGGTCTAGAAGCTCACCGACTTCATAGTAATAGGTGACACCGCCCATGAAGGCCATGTAGCCAAGAAAAAACACCGCCAGGCTAACAAAGAATCCGCCAATTATAAACTTCTTCTTCAATTTCTCTCACCCAAAAGACAAAAAAGCACCCGCGGCTGTTACCAACATTTAAGTATACCTGAAAACAAAAAAAACAGCTACAGGCAGATGTTAAGAACCGCATTATCCGGTATCAGGCCCGGGGACACCCGAAGTGTTAAGATTTGTAACCTTTAAGCGGGCATATTTTGACGATAACTACTTATTGCGGGAGCCGAGTAGGAACAAAGGGTCTCTATTGCTTTAAGCTTCAACTACCTGGTGACAGTCAAGGCACTCCTCATTGGTACGACCCCGATGGTCGTTAATACCGCTAACAGGGAACTCGTATTCTCCGGTCCCCTCACCATGACATATCAGGCAAAGACCCTCATAGCCAGCACCGACGTCGTGAGAGGTTATCGGTGGGGGCTCGGCTGGGACAGTGCCGTTTGTCTCCGATGACACTTCTCCCAGTCCGTAAGCGGAAACCAGCCCACCGGTAGCAACCAGCATTAGACCAACCAGCAACCAGACCGCAGACTTGGCCTTCAATTTACTTGAACCCTAATTACAATCATATATCCTGATTCGCTCATAACCAAGTTGATGCTATTAGTGTGTAGGGGAGGCGCCCAAAGCATAAATCCACAATTCGCAACACTATCTAAGCCAGATAACAAAAATCTAGGGCGCCGATAGCGCCCTAGATTTAGCTCAAGCTTGATAGAATATTTAGCCCTCTATTTCCCCCAGCACGTGACATCCCTCTTGCGTTACGCACGTATCGTCGGTTCGGCCGGTATGGTCATCCGGTCCCTCAACGGGGTAGTAATTGGGCCCTCCTCCAGTAACAGGGTCATGGCACATATTGCACAGGCCTAGCTCAACATAAGCATCATGACCAGCAGACGTTAGTGGGGGAGCTACGGCTGGCCCAGTCGTTGTCGGTTCAGTTGTCGTCGGTTCGGTTGTTGTCGGTTCGGTTGTTGTCGGTTCGGTTGTTGTCGGTTCGGTTGTTGTCGGCGTAGTCGTTGGCGTAGTTGTTGTTATTATGCCA
>DAOWLH010000054.1 GCA_030643515.1 Dehalococcoidia bacterium
CATGCTCTTTTGCAGTTCCAACACCGGCGGCCAGTCGTAGTCCATGTCGGTCTGGCTCTCCTCCAGCAGGTAAACCTGGGATAGCTCGGGGTCGGTGAGCCGTGTACGGATCCTCTCGTCCAGTTTTGATATAGCGGTGCTGGTGACTATCACTGTGGGCAACTCCTGGTTGAAGCGATAATTCAATAGCTGATCCAGTTTCTCCCTGGCCCAGGGAGTGCTGCTATGAGTACCCAGGTCATCAAGAATCAGTAGCGGTGCATTGCGGACCTGGTCAAATGATTGGTTGTAGTGTGCTTCCCGGTCTGGAGAAAAGGTGTCACGCAGGTCATCGAGTAAATCAGGAACACTTTTATAGAGCACCGGATATCCCTGGTTGAGACGCTCGTTGGCAATGGCTGCTGCCAGGTGGGTCTTGCCGCTGCCGCTTGGCCCCAGCAGTACCAGCCAACCCCGAGGATTGCCGGCAAAATCCCTGGCTGCCTGATAGGCACGAGCAAATCTATCCTGGCTGATGGCACTGCCGCTACGACCCTGGGCATCCATCTTATCAAAGGTGTAGCGGCGCAGCGAACCCAGGTTACCATACTGCTCCAGACGCACCCGACGCTCACCATCGGCCGCCTTACGGGCGCAGCGACAGGCAACCACCCGGGTGAAATCCGGCTTTCCCGAATCCAGCAGGGGATGGACAAGGCCGACGCCATTACACACCGGGCAAGCCTGGCCTGAAGCCGCCGGCTCGTCAGCGCTTGACCATGTGTCCGTATCGGCCCCTGACGTATTTGTCGGCATCTTTTTTTTCAGAGTCTCGCCGATGTGTTCCATTGCTTTTACCTTCAGCCGACCAGTGCTCTAAAATGGCCGAAATATAGTTCCACCTACGTTTGTTCTGTCTTACTGCCTCCCGGATAGCATCCCTGAGCCAGCTCTCCGGGTAAAGTCTTTCCGCCGCCTTCAATTCCTCGGCAATCATCGGGGTCAGCATTCCAATGTTCTCTTCGTATAGGGTAAATATATCGGGCAACGGCTCGGTTGCTATAACGGGCTTTACCCTGCCACCAATGCCGGATAAGTCCATCTCGCCGTTCTCAATCCTAGCTATCGCCCGTCTATCGGCCTCGGTGTTTAGAAAGTAGATATCTTTAGTATCACCGTTACAATAAACTGTCAGGTACAGGATTGTCTTCCGCCCGATTGCCAATTTCAAGGCGTTTCGTAAAACTTCTTCGGCAGTGCCTACGCTGGGACTGAGGCATTTCACAAGACCTGGGCTAGACAGCAACTCGCCGAAGGTGACAAACCGGGGAGACCCCTTTTTACGATAGACTTCAGCCATAATATAGAGGGTGACCTTGAGCTCGTTGATATCACTTATATCGGCCATCACCCGGCCGATGAAAGGACCGGGTACCGAGGTATAGGCCATCCTAGCGGGAAAGCCGGTAAACGGCTTCATAGCAGCGTCGGCTCCGCCTTGGCAATATTCTCAAACCGGGTCAGGCGTTGACGGAAGCGTAGCTTGACCTGACCAATGGGCCCGTTTCGGTGCTTGGCAACAATTATATCGGCCATTTCTCTGGGGTATTCCCTTTCGGGATGCTGGCTTTTCCATTCCTCTTCGCTATAGTAGAGTTCATCCCGGTAAATGAAAATCACCAGGTCGGCATCCTGCTCAATACTGCCGCTCTCCCTGAGGTCGGCGAGCTGAGGTATGTGCGATGCCCTCCATTCCACCGCCCGGCTGAGCTGAGAGACGGCGATTAACGGTACATTAAGTTCCCGAGCCAGTGCTTTAAGAGATCGAGAGATATAGCTTATCTCCTGAACCCGGTTTTCATTGCGGCCATCACCCTGCATTAGCTGCAAGTAGTCGACTATAACCAGATCGATGCCCCGCTCGTAATGAAGGCGGCGGGCCTTGCTCCTCATTTCGACCACCCTGAGTTGCGGTGAGTCGTCAATGAAGATTGGTACCTCTGATAGCTTACCCTGGGCTTCCATGATTCTTACTTCCTCGTCTTCGGTGTTCTGGCCGAGGCGGATTCGCCGTGTATTTACCCCCGACTCAGCCGACAGCAGGCGTTGCACCAGAGATTCGCGTCCCATCTCCAGACTGAACAGGGCAACACAGGCGCCCTGCTCGACGGCTGCATTCCGGGCAATGCTGAGGGCCAGGCTGGTCTTACCCATGCTTGGCCTACCGGCGACGATAATCAAATCGGAGCGCTGGAAGCCGCCCAGAAACTCATCCAGGCCGTAAAATCCGGTCAGTATGTGGGGAATAGGCCGGTGCTCCCCCGGTTCCGGGGCCGGGGGTATTTCAAAATACCTGTCCAGTACCTGTTTGATATGGACAAAGTCAAGAGTGCCCCTGTCATGACGGATACCGTAGAGGACATCCTCTGCCCGGCTGAGAGTGGTGCTGACATCCGGGTCCGCTTCATAACCAATACGGGAAATCTTATCAGCGGCGGCAATTAGCTTGCGCATAACTGAAAGGCGGCGAACAATATTGGCATAGTGTTCGACATCAAGCGAGGTGGGCACCACCGAAACCAGACGGCTTAAATAGGCGGCACCACCGCCTTTCTCCAGCCTCCCCTGACGGTCCAGTTCTTGGGCCACCGTTACCTGGTTTATTGCCTCGTCACGGTTGTAAAGCTCCAGACAGGCCTCGTATATCCATCGGTTCGGCAGGTTATAGAAGTCCTCCGCGTCAAGCTGGACAGCTATATCGTAGATGGCCTTGCCATCTATCAACAACGAACCATTAACCGACTCTTCGGCATCTATATCGTGGGGTAAAGGTTTATCATTGGGCACCATCGCCCTCCTCCATGGAGACAGTGACCTTTATTTTGGGGACAACATCTCTGGCCAGCCTGATAGTCACTTCAAAACTGCCCAGCTCATGTATCGGCTTATCCAGTTCAATTTTTCTTTTATCAACGGTAACCCCGGTGGTCTTTTTCAGTTCAGCAGCAATATCAGCACTGGTGATTGAGCCGTAAAGACGTTCCTTGGTGCCGGCCCTGGCCTGAATAACGATTTCCCTGCCGTCCAGTCGGCCAACCATTTCAGCCATCGCAGCCGCTGTCTGCGCTTGTTCTTTCGCCCGAGCTCGCTGCTGCGCCTCAAATCGGCTGGTCACTCCCGGACTGACCGGGGCAGCCAGTTTTTGGGGGATGAGAAAGTTCCTGCCATAGCCTTCGGCAACATCTCTTACCTCTCCAGCTTTGGCTATGCGAGGCACATCTTCCAGAAAAATTACTTTCATTGCTTGTTGTCCATTATACTGCTAACAATCCAAAGTAGCCAAGTTATTGTTCGATATCATTTTTAGCTGTTATGGCAGCGATGGCACCGTCGCCGGCGGCAGCAATAGTCTGGCGGATAGACTTGCTGCGGATGTCGCCGGCGGCATAAACAGCTGCTGCTTTGGTGCGCATCTCAGAATCAACAATGATACGTCCCTGCTCATCCAGTGGCACTGTCTTTTTCAGATAATTGGTGTTGGGCTTCAATCCTACGGCAATGAAGACCCCGTCAACTTCGAGGGTGGACTTCTTACCACTGTCGGTCTGTTTTAATCTTAATCGCTGGACGATATCCTGTCCCTCGATGGACTCTACCACAGTGCTCAGCAGGAACTCTATTTTAGGTTCAGCAAAGGCCTTCTCCTGAACAGCGATAAAGGCTCTGAACGCGTTACGACGGTGGATGACGGTAACCCTGGCGGCAAATTTGGCCAGATGAAGGGCCTCAAACAGGGCAGTGTTACCGCCACCGATTACGGCAACGCGCTTATCGGCGAAAAAGGGGGCATCGCAGGTAGAGCAATAGGAGACGCCCCGGCCGGTAAGCTCTTTTTCGCCGGGCACACCAAGCTTGGCCCAGTCCGAACCGCCGGCGATAATTAGTGCACGGGTGATAAAGTCGCCGGCAGTGGTCTTGACTACCCTGCGCTCATTATCAACCTCAACGGAGATGACCTCGGCATTGAGCTCTTCCAGGCCGAACTTTATTGCCTGCTGGTGCATCTTCCCGGTCAATTCAAGGCCGCTTATGCCCTGCGGATAACCGGGGAAGTTATCCACCAGTTCAGCCTCGGTTATCTTGCCTCCAATAATTCCCTTCTCAATGAGGAGGCTTTTCAACTTGTCCCTGGCGGTATAGATACCGGCGCTGAGTCCGGCAGGACCACCCCCAACAATGACTACATCGTACTTATTGTCCATTCCCCACCTCGCCGAGCAACTGGCAGATGTTGGCTTCTGCCGTTCGGTTGGCCAGGCCGATGGCATTCTTTATCGCTTTGGCCCGGCTGCGGCCATGGGACACGATGACATTTCCCTTTACTCCCAACAGACAGGCGCCGCCGTACTCTCTGTAGTCCATTCCTTTGACCAGAAAGCCCAGGCCGACATCAGCAAGCAGGGCACGGCCGCGGAGGTGCTCTGTGCCATCGACCTGCCTTACCCTGATAAAGGAGTCGCCCAGTCCTTCAACAGTTTTTATTACTATATTCCCGGTAAAGCCATCGGTAACAATAACGTCGGCTGTGCCCCTGGCGATATCGGTGCCTTCAATGTTACCTAAAAAGTTAACCTCCGATTTATTGAGCAACCGGAAGCTCTCCTGAGCCAGGCGATTGCCTTTAGTCTCTTCGGCACCGTTACTGAGCAGGCCGACACCCGGTGAGTCTATGCCGAAGATATACTGGGCGTAGACGCTGCCCAACTTGGCAAACTGCAGCAGGTGGTTAGGCCGGCAGTCGGCATTGGCGCCGGCATCAATGAGCAGAGACGGAGAGGCCTGGTTGAGACTGACCAAGCTGGCCAGGGCGGGACGCTCAACACCTTCAATCTTGCCCAGGTTGAGCAGGGCGGCACACAGGACAGCACCGGTATTACCGGCCGAAACGAAGGCATCGGCCTCGCCTTCTTTTAATAGATCAATGCCGACCACTATCGAAGAGCGTGGCCTTTTACGTATTGCTTCCAGAGGGTGTTCGTGAAAGCCAATCGTCTGACTGGCGCCAACAATACTCAGATTCAGTTTATTCATGTGCTTGCCAGCTAAAACGTGAAGAAGGGACCTCTTGCCCACCAGAATAATATCCACCTGGTATTCCTGAGCGGCTTTAATGGCTCCCTTGACAATCTCATGTGGGGAATATTCACCACCCGAGGTATCAACCGCTATTCTCACTAATTGCCTCCACCGATACACTTGGCCCGCTGACTTTGCTGCCACAGGTCGCACTGCCCGCCCCAGCCGCCAAGAACCTGTCCACTGAAGCGCAACTGCGCTATTTCGCACTGATAGGGGCAGATACTGCATTCGAATGAAGCTGAATCATACTGCTCGTCGGCAACAGCAAATCCCCGAAACCGGCTGCCGCCATCTTTTATCTCTTCACCAACCAGCAGGGCAGCGCCTATTGCCCCCATTACTTCGTGATGCTGCGGGACGATAACCTCGGTATCCAGCTCTTCCTCAAGCGCCCTGACAATGCCACCATTAAAAGCAACTCCCCCCTGGAAGGCCACCGGCGGCCTGATATCCTTGCCCAGGGCGACATTGCTAAGATAGTTGCGCACCAGCGCTTGGCAAAGACCATAGACAATATCCTCAGCCCGGTGGCCCATCTGCTGCTTGCCAATAATGTCCGATTCGGCGAAAACAGTGCACCGGCCGCCAATGGTTACCGGAAGGTTGCTTGCCATGGCCAAGCGGCTGAAATCATCTATGGTCACACCCAGGCGCTGCGCCTGATGGTCAAGGAAACTACCGGTTCCGGCGGCACATACGGTGTTCATGCCAAAATCAGTTACAATACCATCCCTAATGATTATTATTTTACTATCCTGCCCGCCAATTTCAATAACCGTCTGCACCAGGGGAAAGTAGTGCAAAACAGCAGTGGCCTGACTGGTAATCTCATTCTTGACCAGGTCGGCACCGGCAATGACATCAGCCAGATAGCGGCCGCTCCCGGTGGTAGCCACACCGGCAACCCCGACGCCCTGGGGCAGAAGGCAAGCAATTTCTCTCAAGCCATTCTGCACCGCCGCCACCGGATTGCTCAGCGTAGGGAGGTAGCTTGTCGCTACAATCTCACCACCTTCATCGAGGACGGCCATTTTGGTGGATACCGAACCAACATCAATCCCCAGATAGACCTTCACGGATTTTTTCATCTCCTTTGGTCCTGTCCCTTTATTCTACCTCAAGCCGTCTGGATGGGGTAGTAAGCTTGAGCCTGGTGCTCCGCCAAATCAGGAGGGCTGGGCAAATTCTTTCTTTGCGTGGGTAACGGACTCCGGACTGGCTAACAGGTCAACTGCTGTTAGTGCCAGAGCCTTGGCAGCATCTATCATCCCCTGGATACCGGCTTCCGAAGCAGCCGCAGCAGCAAAGCGGGGCGAATGGATACTCACATCGAACGGGGCTACCGCCACCGAAGGATGTATGCTGGGCACCAGCTGGCTGACATTACCCATATCGGTGCTGCCGAAGGACTGGTCCGGGTTTTCCATCTCCGCACTGCGCCCAATAAGCTTCATATTCTCAATAAAAAGGCGGGCCAGTGTCAGATTGTTGCGCATGGGGGCATATTGCCCCCGACCCCACCGGTATTTCAGGCGACAACCGGTTGCGGTAGCCGCCCCCTTGAAGCAATTCAGGACTTTTTTCTTTAACTCGTCAAGATAGGCATCATCCCGCGCCCGCACAAGAAAACTGGCGGCGCTGTGTGCCGGAACAACATTGACTGCCTGACCGCCATCGGTAATTATGCCGTGGATACGAGCCCTCTCTTTAATATGCTGACGCAGCGAGTTAATGGCGCTAAAAGACTGAATCACCGCCTCCAGGGCATTTATGCCATCCTCCGGATGGGCGGCGGCATGCGCCTCACGGCCGAAAAACTCAACATCAAGAGAAATACAGGCCAGGGCTTTGGTGGTGGCCGTATCATGAGTGGATGGATGTACCATCATAGCTATATCAATGCCGCTAAAGGCCCCTCTCTGAGCCATGATTATTTTGCCTCCGTAGAGCTCCTCCGCCGGAGTGCCGATAACCATAATGCTGCCACCCAGGCGGTCAGCAGCCGGCTTGGCCGATATAGCAGCGCCAACAGCACTGGCAGCTATCAGATTGTGGCCACAAGCGTGGCCCAGTCCGGGCAGGGCATCGTATTCTGCTAGAATGGCAATGGCCGGCCGGCCACTCCCGTAGCTGGCCCTAAAAGCGGTCGCCAGCCGGCAGATGCCCCTTTCGACGGAAAAACCATTGGCCTCCAGATATTCGGTCAGCCAGGCAGCCGCCTTCTCCTCGTGAAAACCAGGCTCCGGGTGGGCATGTATCTTAAGGCTCAGGGCGGCCAGCTCCTGCCGCTGTCCTTCAACTCTTTCTTCAGCCAGTGACTTCATATCTTGGGGCATGTTCCTTGGCAGTTATTATAGCCGGCATGGTACTAGATTGCCAGCCGACACCTTCCGCTTGTTCTATCGCTAGGGCTAGTGATAAAATAACACAGGGGGAAGAAGTGGCGCAAAACACCATAGTGGTCAAGGGTGCACGAGAGCACAACCTCAAGAACGTAGATGTCATCATCCCCAGAGACAAGCTGGTTGTCATTACCGGCGTCTCCGGTTCGGGTAAAAGTTCGCTGGCCTTCGACACCATCTACGCCGAGGGGCAGCGTCGCTATATGGAGTCGCTTTCGGCCTATGCCCGCCAGTTCTTAGGCCGCATGGAAAAGCCAGATGTTGACTATATTGAGGGTTTAAGCCCGGCCATTTCTATTGACCAGAGGGGAACCAGCCGTAACCCGCGCTCTACAGTGGGCACAGTAACCGAAGTCTACGATTATCTGCGGCTGCTCTTTGCCCGGGCCGGTCACCCCCACTGTCCCAAGTGCGGCCGGGAAATCACCATGCAGACGGTGGAGCAGATTGTCGATGCCATCCAGACCCTGCCCAGGGGGGGCAAAATCATGATTCTGGCGCCGCTGGTTAAAGACCGCAAGGGCGAGTACCAGCAGGTGTTTGACGACCTGCGCAAGGCTGGTTATGCCCGGGTACGGGTTGACGGCCAGATTAATGACCTCTCTGACGAGTTCCAGCTGGACAAGTTTAAGCGGCACTCTATTGAGGCAGTTGTTGACCGGCTGGTCATCGGCGAGAGCGGCAGCCAGAGCCGGCTGGCCGATTCCGTGGAGACAGCGCTCAAATTAGGAGCCGGAGTGGTGCTGGTCTCTATCATCGGTGGCGAGGAACTGCTTTTCTCAGAGCACTTTGCCTGCGTCTACTGCAGCATTAGCCTGGGCGAAATCGCCCCCAGAAGCTTCAGCTTTAACAGCCCCCACGGTGCCTGCCCGAACTGCTCGGGGCTTGGTATCAAGATGGAGCTGGCGCCAGACCTCATTATGCCCAACAAGGAGCTATCACTGGCCGGTGGAGCCATCCGCCCCTATCAATGGCACACCTGGTATTTCTACCAGCTTGAAGATTTGGCGCGCCGCTACCGTTTTTCCCTGAAGACCGCGGTCAAGGATTTAACCGACGAGCAGATGAAGATGATACTCTATGGTGAGAACGGAAATAAGGAAAAGGTAAAGCACAATTACCGTGACCGCTATGGATATTCCAGGGAATACGAATTATTTAATGGTTTCGAGGGTGTTATCCCCCGCCTGGAACGGCTCCACCGGGATACCGAATCGGAAGGGTCACGGGCCAATATAGAGCGCTACATGGTAACCCAGCCCTGTCCCGTTTGTGGTGGCAAGCGGCTCAAACCGGAAGCTCTGGCGGTTACCATCGGTGGCAATAATATTGATGATATAAGCTCAATGTCTGTTAACCAGGCTATGGAATGGGTAGAGGCACTAAGCGGCCCGAAAACAATTTTGAGCCAGCGGGAACAGATGATTGCCCGTGAAATCCTCAAGGAAATCGGTGCCCGCCTCGGCTTTCTGGAGAATGTCGGCCTGGACTATCTCAACCTGAACCGCACCTCGGGCACCCTGTCCGGCGGCGAGGCGCAGCGGATACGGCTGGCAACCCAGATAGGCAGCGGTTTGATGGGCGTCCTCTATATATGTGATGAGCCGACGGTCGGACTCCACCCGGCCGATGACTATCGCCTGATTGAGACACTGAAGAGGCTGAGGAACTTGGGTAATACCGTACTGGTCGTTGAGCATGACGAGGCCATGATGCGAGCAGCCGACTACATTATTGATATGGGGCCCGGCGCCGGTGAGCACGGCGGTCATATTGTGGCCACCGGAACGCTGGATGATATTAAAAACTGTAAGGAGTCAATAACCGGACAGTACCTCAGTGGTGCCAGGCAGATCCCGCTACCCCGGCAGAGGCGAACCGGCTCTGGTGAGGAGATAGCCATCAAGGGAGCCCGGCAGAACAACCTGAAGAATATAGATGTCCACATACCGCTGGGCAAGTTTGTCTCTGTAACCGGGGTTTCCGGAAGCGGCAAGAGCACCCTGGTAAGCGAGATACTATACAAAAAGCTGGCCCAGATGCTGTACCGGGCGAAAGAAAAACCCGGCCAGGTGGACAGCATTGACGGTACCGAAAGTATTGACAAGGTAGTGAACATCGACCAATCAGCTATCGGCCGTACTCCGCGCTCCAACCCGGCGACCTACACCGGAACTTTCACCCCCATCCGGGAGCTCTTCGCCACCGTCCCCGAGGCACGGATGAGGGGCTATGTCCCGGGCAGGTTCTCTTTCAATATCAAAGGCGGGCGCTGTGAGGCCTGTCGCGGCGAGGGCTATATTGAGATTGAGATGCAGTTTCTGCCCGATGTCACCGTCCCCTGTGAAGTGTGCAAAGGAAAGCGCTATAATCGTGAGGTCCTGGAGATTAAATTCAAGGGGATGAACATCGCCGAGGTGCTGGACATGACCGTGGAGCAGGCTTTAGAGCTTTTTGCCAATTTCCCCAAGGTTAAGAACAGGCTGAAGACCCTGCACGATGTCGGCCTGGGCTACATCCGTCTTGGCCAGCCGGCGCCGACCCTTTCCGGTGGTGAAGCACAGCGGGTCAAGCTGTCCACCGAGCTGTCCAAGCGGGCCACCGGTCGGACTCTCTATATTCTCGACGAGCCGACCACCGGACTGGCTTTCGATGATGTCGCCGCTCTGCTCCGGGTGCTGCAGCGGCTGGTTGACACCGGCAACACCGTGGTCATCATTGAACACCATCTGGACGTCATTAAAAACGCCGACTGGGTCATCGACCTCGGTCCCGGAGCCGGCGACAAGGGCGGCTATGTAGTCGCCACCGGCACTCCCGAGGACATCACCCAAACGGAATCCTCAGCCACCGGCTACTATCTCAGCCGGATTCTACCTCAATGCGCCGATTATGCTTTAAGTAGCTGATAAGTAACACCGACAAAGGAGGGTTGACATGACAAGAGAAGAGGTGCTCGACTCAATCCAGGCCAATGTAGAAAACAGGAACCTGGTCAAGCACATGCTAGCTACTGAAGCCATTATGCGGGCTATGGCCAGGCGCTTCGGTGAGGATGAAGAGGAATGGGCAATGGCCGGGCTGCTTCATGATATAGATGTCGAGCTTACTGCCGGTGATATGAGCAGCCACAGCAAGCTGGGAGCTGACCTCGCCCAGGAAATGGGAGTCAGTAACGCTGTAGCCAGGGCTATCCTGTGTCACAACACAGTGCATGGTGTCCCCTGCGAAACAAAGATGGAAAAGGCCCTGTTATGTGCCGACCCGATGACCGGCCTCATCACCGCCGCCGCTCTGGTCCGCCCGGATAAAAAACTGGCTGGCGTTGAAGCTAAATCGATAAAGAAACGTTTTAAGGAGAAGAGCTTCGCTGCCGGGGCCGACCGACAGCAGATTGCCGGTTGCAGCCAGGTGGAGCTTGAGCTTGACCAGTTTATCCAGCTCTCCCTTCAAGCGATGAAGGGCATCGCTGAAGAGTTGGGATTATAACCTAGCCCACCTCAAGTGTTGAGCCTTCCGGGGTTTTGATAACGTTTATGCGCACCGGGAAGGCATCCTTCAGTTCTTCGATGTGGGTGATAACGATAATCTTCTCAAAGTCATCCTGGATGGAGCCGATGGCCTCTTTGAGCTTCTCTATACCGGTGCTATCCTGGGTTCCGAAGCCCTCATCGATAATCAGTGTGGGCAGGGGAGCGCCGGCCCTCCTGGCCAGCAGCTTGGACAGGGCAATGCGCAAAGCGAAGTCGATACGGAAAGCCTCACCACCGCTAAACATCTCGTAGTTACGCGCTCCTAGCTCGTCGGATATAACTATATCCAGGGTTTCGACCAAATCCCCCTTCTTTGTTTGACGCTGGGCCTCAATATTAACATGCATCCGGTTATCGGTCATACGCCCGAGCAGTCTGTTGGCTTCAATCTCAATCTCAGGGAGGGCCAACTCAATCAACCAGGCTTGAATCCCCTTTTTACCGAACGCCTGGGCCAAATCCCGATAGGCTTTTTCCTCCGTGGCCACCTGGTCAAGTCGGCCAGCCATCTCCTGCTTTTTCTTCTCCTGCTTTTGCAGCTGTTCCAGCTTTCCCTTCAGGCTACCGGCACTCTCCTGAGACTGCTTCTGTTTCCCGGCTGCCCTCTGGTATTCAGACTCAGCTTGCCTCAAGTCATTCTCCAGCCGGGGCAGGCCCTCCAGTTCTCTGGTCAGAGTCTGCTCCTTTTGCCGTTCGGCTTCCAGGCGCCGGCTCAATTCATGAGCTGCCTCCTCAGCCTTGGCCGCCTCCGCCTCCTGCCATGCCATCTGTCTTTCAGCTTCCTCCAACCTCCGTTTGGGCATCTCATACCTCTCCAGGTCTATAAGCTGCCGGCCAATCTGCTCATGCCGGGTAGAATCGTAGCCAAGGTTATCCAGTTCCCTCTCCAGTTCAATAAGAACCTTCTGCTCATGAGCAGCAAAACTCTTGCCGGCCAGCTGGTTTTCTATCTCAACCAGTTCAGCCCCCGCTTCCTCCAATTTGCCCTCAGCCGCCTCGGCTTCTGATATCTCTCGTGCTAACCGGCTGATTTTATCTTGCAGCGATGTTCGTTCCTGATTCAGCTCCACCTCCAGTTCAACCACCTCTTTCTCAAGCAACTCCAGCTCCAGCTTCTTGCTGCTTTGTCCGGCCTCCTCAGATTCAAGAGACTTTACACTACTTTCTCTCTCAGTGGTATACTTTGCCTCAATGACCTTCAACCCCTGCTGGCTGAGCTCCGTCTCACACAGCGGGCACCGGGTTTCACTCTGGGTATCAAGGAGAGCCAGCTTTCCCGTAATATCCTTTATCTCCTGCTGCAGCCTCTCTTTATCACACTCAAGCTCATGGATGGCACTCTGTAATTCCTGGCTCTGATGCCGCTTATCCTTCAGGTCCTGCTCCATTTGAAACGACTGCAGCTGCTGATGATCCAGTTGCTGGCGGTCTGCTATAAGCTGGGGCAGCATTTGCGAGCTGGCTTGCCACTCGCTGACTCTGCTCTCGACAACGGCGTGTTTCCGCAGTAGCCCCTGCTGAGCTTCCTGAATAACCCTTTCCAGCTGGCTTTTATTATCCTTTATCTTGTTGAGCAGCTGTAGCTTCTGGCCGAGCTCCTCATTCAATTGCCTGCCTTCAGAGAGACGGCTATATCCCTCTTCAATGGCATCGCGCTGGGCTATCAGCTCCTGGTACTCCCCAATTCGCTGCCGCCGCTGATTGGCCTGATCCTGCCAGCGCCTGAGGTCTTGCCCTGTCTTGGCTATGTGCTCCTCCAGCTGGGCCCGTTGTAGTCTTTTGCTTTCCAGAAACTCCTTTTCCTGCCGCAAACTTTCCAGCCTGGATTGCCGCTCCTTTATTGACCGTTCCAACCGGAGAAGCTCCTGCTGAGCTTCGGCCAGCGTGGCTTCAAGCTCCGGTTTCTGGGCCAGCTCCAGGTCTATTCCCTGAGTAATGCTCTCCAGCTGTACTTTCTCAATCTGGCGCTGTTTGGCAAGGTCTTTGGCACGCCCTTCAAGCTCATCGTAGAAGGAGAAACCCAGTATATTGGCCAGTACCTGCTTACGCTGAGCCGGTTGCTGCTTGGTGAATTCATCGGCATGACCCTGTCGCAGAAAGGCGCTGTTAATAAAGGTGTCGTAATCCATATGCAGTATGTCGATAATCTTTCCCTGTGTCTGCCGCAGGATGTCACCGGTAATCGGCTTAAAACCACCGTTTTCCGATATAAGCAGGTCCAGGCTGCTCTTCCCAGATGCCTTCCTCCCTCTCGGGCGGGAGTGGCGGCGGATGACCCGGTACAACCGGCCACTGGCAGCAAAGTCGAACTCCACAACCATTTCTGTCTCACCCATGTGGATGAGGTCGTCGTCGCTATTAGCCCTGGTCCTGCCCCATATCGCCCAGGTAATGGCATCGACCAGAGCCGACTTGCCGCTGCCATTATCGCCGCAGATACAGGCGGTGTGAATGCCGTCAAAGGAGAAGGGGGGCACCTCACCACGGTAGGGCATGAAGTTGTGAATTTTAAGTCTTACGGGGATCATCTACAGTGCGCCTAGATAAAAGTTTGTTAGTTATTTTAACACAGTTGGGGGGTTATTTATCTACCTCACGCAGCCCTCTCTCCCTGTGCAGAAGGAACAAGGACTTCGTAATTATCACCCCAGATAGTCCTTGAGCTTACGGCTGCGGGTGGGGTGGCGCAGCTTTCGTAGCGCCTTGGCCTCAATCTGCCGAATGCGTTCCCGGGTAACATTAAACTCTTTACCCACCTCTTCCAGGGTGCGGCTGCGCCCATCTTCAAGCCCGAATCTAAGCTGGAGCACGCGCCGCTCACGGGGGGTCAGACTGGAGAGAACACTATCAATCTGCTCCTTCAGTAACTGCCTTGAGGCAGCATCCGGCGGCGCCAGGGCATTCTGGTCCTCAATGAAGTCACCCAGGTGGCTGTCCTCCTCTTCACCAATCGGCGACTCCAACGATATCGGCAACTGTGAAACCTTGATTATCTCCCTGACCCTCTCCGGAGTAATTTCCATCTCATCACCGATTTCCTTGGGAGTGGGTTCCCGGCCGTACTCCTGTGAAAGGTGACGGCTGA
>DAOWLH010000062.1 GCA_030643515.1 Dehalococcoidia bacterium
ATTGCCGAGGCGGTCAAGGCCGGGGTGAGGGGTGGTGGTGGGGTTCCCTTTGAGTTCAATACCATTGCCGTTTGTGATGGCCTTGCCATGAACCACCGGGGAATGAAGTACAGCCTGCCCAGCCGGGAGCTGATAGCTGACTCGGTGGAGATAATGGCCAGGGCACACGCCTTCGATGGACTGGTCTTTATACCTAATTGCGATAAGGTTGTCCCCGGAATGCTGATCGCGGCAGTGAGGCTGAATCTGCCGGCTATCTTTATCAGCGGTGGGCCGATGCTGGCCGGAAGGTTATATAGCAGTCAGGGGAGCACCAAGGTTGACCTCAGCAGTGTTTTTGAAGCGGTGGGTAAGGTTTCCAAGGGGAAGATGACCGAAGAGGAACTGGAGAGACTTGAAGAGGTTGCCTGCCCCGGATGTGGTAGCTGTGCCGGCATGTTTACCGCCAACACCATGAACTGTCTGACCGAGGCTATGGGTATGACGCTGCTGGGCGGTGGCACCATACCGGCGGTTGACCCCCGGCGGATCAAACTGGCAGGGGAGGCCGGAAGGCAAGTAATGGCGCTGGTTTCAGCCAACACCCGCCCCAGGGATATTATAAACCAGGCTTCTTTAGAGAATGCCTTTACCGTTGATATGGCGCTGGGTGGCAGTACCAATTCGGTGCTACACCTGATGGCGCTGGCCCATGAGGCCGGGGTTGAATTTCCTCTGTCAGCAATAAATGATATAAGTGAAAGAACTCCCTGCCTGTGCCGTCTGAGACCGGCCGGGGACTATCACATTGAAGACCTGGACAGGGCCGGCGGTGTGACTGCGGTGATGGGGGAACTGAAACGGCAACTCAACCTGGAGGGGAAAACGGTATCCGGCAAAACGGTAGCCGGATTTATTGCTGGCGGTCGGGTGGCTGATGGCAAGGTAATTCGCACCCTGGCCAAAGCCTATTCAGAGAAGGGTGGAATTGCTATACTGTTTGGTAACCTGGCACCGGATGGTGCTGTGGTCAAGAGATCGGCGGTGGCTGCGGAGATGATGGTCCACCAGGGTCCGGCCCGGGTCTTTGATTCGGAAGAGGCGGTGACAGCGGCTATCATGGCTGGCGATATCAGGCCGGGGGACGTACTGGTCATTCGCTATGAAGGACCCAAGGGTGGCCCCGGCATGAGAGAAATGCTGGTGCCGACGGCTCTGCTCAGTGGTATGGGTATGGATAAGGAAGTGGCGCTGTTGACCGATGGTCGCTTTTCGGGGGCGACACGTGGTGCCGCCATCGGGCATGTCTCGCCTGAAGCGGCAAGCCGTGGCCCTATTGCTGCCGTGAATGAAGGCGATATAATTAAGATAGATATAGCGGCTCATAGACTTGAGGTTGAGCTATCTGGTCGGGAAATAGCCCGGCGTCTGGCGAAGCTGGATGGATTTGAGCCCAGGGTAAAGGAGGGTTATCTCAGCTACTACGCCAGCAGGGTGACTTCGGCCAGCACCGGGGCCGTGTTCGGGAAGTAAGGAGTCGTTTGTTATGAAGATGACTGGTGCCGAAATTATCTGTGAGAGCCTGGTAAAGGAGGGCGTCGAGGTTATTTTTGGTATCCTGGGAGGGGCTATTCTGCCGCTGTATGATACCATACCCAGATACCCTAAGCTGCGCCATGTATTGGTACGCCACGAGCAGGGTGCCATCCATGCTGCCGAAGGCTATGCCAGGGCTACCGGCAAGGTAGGGGTCTGTCTGGCCACCTCTGGCCCGGGGGCGACCAATCTGGTTACCGGCCTCGCCGATGCCTATCTTGATTCGGTGCCGGTGGTCGCTATAACCGGTCAGGTTACGCGGGCGCTGATCGGCAAGGACGCCTTTCAGGAGATAGATATTACCGGTATCACCCTACCCGTTACAAAGCATAACTATCTCGCCCTTGAAACCGGCTCTCTGGCTATGACAATAAAGGAGGCCTTCTATCTGGCCAGGACGGGACGTCCGGGCCCGATATTGATTGACCTGCCAAAGGATGTCCAGATAAACCAGGCCGAGTTTAAATATCCCGAAAGGGTCAACCTGCCGGGCTATAAGCCGCCACTGCAGGGACATGCCGCCCAGATTAAAAAGGCGGCCAAGCTTATCAAAGAGTCTGCAAGACCGGTTATTATCGCTGGCCGAGGTATAATTATTTCCGGTGCTTACGATGAATTAAAACGTCTGGCTGAAAAAGCACAGATACCGGTGATTACCACACTACTGGGTGTCAGCTCTTTCCCTGAGTCCCATGCCCTTTCCTATGGCTGGCTGGGAATGCACGGCATGGCTTATGCCAACCTGGCGGTCAGCGATGCTGACCTTGTTGTGGCCATCGGCATGAGATTTGACGACCGGGCGACCGGCAGGGTCAGCGGCTTTGCCCCGCAGGCCCACATTATCCACATTGATATTGACCCGGCGGAAATCGGCAAGAACGTACGTGTTGATATCCCCATAGTAGGTGATGCCGGGGTAGTGTTGCAGGCGCTGAACAAACTGGTAACCACCTCAAAGCATGCTGATTGGCTGAAGCAGCTTGATACCTGGCGCAAAGAGCACCCATCAATTGCTATCAGGGATTGCGATGAGCTGCTTCCCCAGTTCGTCATTAACAAGATACACGAAGTCACCGGTGGCGAGGCAACTATTGTAACCGGAGTCGGCCAGAACCAGATGTGGGCAGCGCAGCACTACTGGTTTGACCGTCCCAATAGCCTGATAACTTCGGGGGGGCTGGGGACTATGGGCTTTGAACTGCCGGCGGCGATGGGCGCCAAGATAGGCCGCCCTGATTTGACTGTGTGGAGCATCGCCGGAGACGGCGGCTTTCAGATGACGGTGCAGGAGCTGGGAACTATTGCCCAGGAAAATGTGGCAGTTAAGATAGCTATCATGAATAATGGATTTCTGGGGATGGTGCGCCAGTGGCAGGACATGTTCTATGGGAAAAGGTATTTTGCCACTCCCTTGAACTGCCCTGATTTTGTAAAGATTGCCGAGGCCTATTGTATCCCCGGGATGACGGTAAAACGCAAGCAAGAGGTGGTACCGGCTATTAAAAAAGCGATGAGTGAACCGGGGCCCTTCTTGATCAA
>DAOWLH010000038.1 GCA_030643515.1 Dehalococcoidia bacterium
CTTTTTTCATCTCGCCTCACCTTCTGCTCACCTAGAACGTCCGCCTGGGGCGATACTGGATGGCCTCGGCAACATGCTCCGCCCCTATTATATCACTATCGGCCAGGTCGGCGATGGTACGGGCCAGTTTCAAGACACGATGGAAAGCGCGTGCCGAGAGATGCATTTGCTCCATAGCTCTCTTCAGCAGGGCCTGAGCATCCTCTTCCGTCTGGCAGAACTCCCTTATTTCAGGCAGCATCATCTCAGCATTGCAGGTCACCGCCGTGCCGGTGAAGCGTTCAAGCTGCCTTCCCCGTGCAGCAATAACCCGTTCTCTCACTTTTTTTGAAGATTCACCCAGCCGGTTCGAAGCCAGCTTTTCATAGTCTATGTGCGGCACCTCAGCGAAGATGTCAACTCTATCCATAAAGGGGCCACTGATGCGCTTTTGATAGCGTGCCACCAGCCCCAGAGAGCAGCTGCACTGGCGGAAAAGGTCGCCAAAGAACCCACAGGGACAGGGATTCATCGCCGCCACCAGCATAAAGTTGGCCGGGAAGGTTAATGTCCCCCTGGCCCGGCTGATGGTGACCACCTTATCTTCAAGAGGCTGGCGCAGTATCTCAAGCAATGAATGACCAAACTCGGGCAGCTCATCAAGGAAGAGTACCCCACGGTGACTGAGGCTGATTTCACCTGGCCTCGGCCAGTGGCCTCCGCCGACCAGGCCGGCATTGAATATGGTGTGGTGCGGGGCGCGGAAGGGGCGACTTCTGATAAGGGGCGTATCCCGGGACAAGAGGCCGCTGACACTGTAAATCTTGGTAACCTCAAGGGCTTCCTCTACGGTCATCAGGGGAAGTATCCCCGACAATGCGCGAGCCAGCATAGTTTTACCGCTGCCCGGGGGGCCGCACATAATAGCGTTGTGCCCGCCGGCAGCTGCCACCTCCAGAGCCCGCTTGACGTGCTCCTGGCCCTTAATATGGGCAAGGTCGATAGCGGGGGGTAGCTCTGCATTGTCAGATTCGACTGTGGCAGGAACATACTCGGATGGGCCAACCTCTCCGGCAAGATATCTGGCGAGGTGAGACAATGAAGCGAGGGGGAGTGTTTTTACATCCTTAATCAGCGATGCCTCCCTGGCATCGGAATCAGGGACGACCACATCATCCAGCCCTTTCTTCTGAGCCAGCGCAACCATTGGCAAAATACCGCTTGTATGGCGCAGGCTGCCATCGAGGGACAGTTCCCCAAGAAAGAGTGTCCGCGAGTGATCGGCCTCAAGCTGCCCTGAACTGGTAAGGATACCGACAGCAATGGGCAAATCGTAAGCGGGGCCGGCCTTTTTGAGATCGGCCGGAGCCAGATTTACCACGATGCGTTTCAACGGAAAGCTGTAGCCGGAATTGCGGATAGCCGCCCGCACCCTTTCCTTGGCTTCCTGGACAGCAGTATCAGGCAGGCCGACTATAGTAAATGCGGGCAGCCCTGATGAGATATCAACCTCAACCTCAACAAGGGCCCCCTCCAACCCCACCAGGGCGCAACTTATCACCTTGGCAAGCATAACGTTCTTCGCCACTATGTTAGCCCGAAGCCTCCCAAGTGTCAATTGCACGGTTGATACCCTGGGGGCTATTGCATCTTGCCAGCGGTTGTGCTATACTCCTGGTAGAATAAAAAAAGATTCTTTCCGGAGTGGGTTTAAACCCACTTTTTTATTGCGATGGGAAATAGATAACTGGAGGACCAGTTCCCAGATGAAGAGCGATTTTTTGCTTGCCATAACACAACTCTCAGCCGAGAAAAACCTGTCTAAAGAGGTAGTGCTCGGGGCAGTAGAGGCGGCGCTGGCATCAGCCTACCGCAAGAATAGCTTTGCGCCCAATCAGGAAATTTCAGTCAAAATAAACCCTGCCAGCGGCCGGGTTGAAGTCTGGGCGGAGAAAACAGTAGTCGAACAGGTATCGGACAGCCGATGCGAGGTATCACTGAAGGAAGCTCTCAAACTAAATCCCGATACCCAGCTTGAGGATACCATCTATATTGAGGACACACCGCATAATGCCGGGCGCATCGCCGCCCAAACGGCCAAACAGGTTATCCTGCAACGCCTTCACGAAGCGGAGCACAGCGCCATCTACGAGGAGTATACCGACAAGCAGGGTGATATTATCACCGGCATGATACGCCGTATTGAGTCCCGGCAGGTATTTGTTGACCTGGGCCGGTCCGAGGCGATAATGCCCCAAGCAGAGCAAGCTCCTAACGAGAGGTATCGCGTCGGGCAAAGGCTCAAGGTTTATCTTGTAGAGGTGTCACAGACTGCCAAAGGGCCGGTGCTCATTGTGTCACGGTCACACCCGAATCTACTACGCCGGCTGTTCGAACTTGAAGTACCCGAAATATATAATGGGACCGTCGAAATCAAAGCGGTTGCCCGTGAGGCCGGCTTCCGGAGTAAAGTAGCCGTAGCCGCCCGTCAGGAAGGAATCGACCCCGTTGGCTGCTGCGTCGGACTGAGAGGCATTCGCATACAGAACATTGTCAATGAACTTAATGGCGAAAAGATTGATGTCGTCGCCTGGAGCTCCGATATGGCCACCTTTATTACCAGTGCCATCAGTCCCGCCCAGGTAGCCCATGTCGAGCTGCATGAGGAACAGTCAGCCACCGTCGTCATCCCCGACCGGCAGCTTTCCCTGGCTATCGGCAAGGAAGGACAGAATGTCAGGCTGGCAGTAAAACTCACCGGCTGGCGGATTGACATCAAGGGCGCCTCTGAGCATGAGCGGGAAAGAGCCGAGGCAGCCAAAGATGAAGTGCCTGCCGATGAAGAGCTTGGCGCCGAAGTGCCAGAGCCGAGCCCCGTTTCAGCCGAAGTGACTCCCCAAGCTGCTGAAGCTTTTACGGAAGTAGCGGCAGCCCCAGCGGTAGATGTCAAGCCAATCCGCTTCGCTGAAGAAGTGCTGGCGACAGCCAAGGCTAAGCCCCAGACGAAGGACAAAAAGAAGAAAAAGAAGACCGCACGCAAAGAAAGCGCTGTTGACGGCATACGGTTGAAAAAGAAGCGCCGTGTTGCAATCCCGGAAGATGAAGATGAAGAGACAGACTATTACTAAGCACGTTCCTATGCGGACCTGCATCGGATGCCGCGAGATAAAGCCCAAGCGAGGCATGATACGCCTGGTACGGACAGGCAATGGATTCGTCAAGGTCGATAGCGGCGGTAAAGAGGCAGGGAGGGGTGCCTACCTGTGCCCCAACACGAATTGCTGGCAAGATGGGTTGACAACCGGTCGCCTGGAGCATACCCTACGGGCTGAAATCACCCATGAAAACCGGAAACAGATCATGGAGCAGGGCAAGACGATAGTCGGAGGTTAGCTGGTGGTCGAAGCAGACAAGCAAGATAGTAACACTGAATCACCAGGACAGAAGGCTGATAAGACGACAGCGGCAACTTCGCTTGCACTCCCGCACAGCCTCAGCGTCAGACAGCTGGCGGAACTCCTGGGAGCCAGCGCCGTTGATGTCATCAAGCGACTAATGAAAAATGGCATCATGGCCAATATAAACCAGGTGATTGACTATGACGCCGCCGCAGCGGTGTCCGCTGCCTTTGGCTACGAAGCCCACCCCCAACCCCAGGCAGCGTATCGGCAGGCCAGCGTCATCAGTGAGATAAAGAAGCAGCAACTCCTGGCTGAAGACACCAGTCTTAAACCGCGGCCACCGGTAATCACCATCATGGGACATGTTGACCACGGTAAGACGCGGCTGCTCGATGCTATCCGGCAGACCAACGTAATGGACACCGAAGCCGGCGGCATTACCCAGCACATCGGCGCCTACCAGGTGGAATCCGACGGCTATAAGATTACCTTTCTGGACACACCCGGCCATGAGGCATTCACTGCCATGCGGGCACGGGGTGCCCGGGTAACCGATATCACCGTGCTGGTAGTCGCCGCCGACGATGGGGTGAAACCACAGACCCTGGAAGCCATCGACCACGCCAAGGCCGCCGGTGTACCCATTGTGGTCGCCATCAATAAGATGGACAAGCCGGATGTCAACCCGGATGTAGTCAAGCAGCAGCTGGCCGATGCCGGCCTGGTGGTGGAAGAATGGGGTGGTGACACAATATGTGTCTTAACCTCGGCCAAAGCCAAGGAGGGCATTTCCGAGCTTCTGGAGAACCTTCTACTGGTGGCCGAGATGGAGAACCTCAGGGCAGACCCGACACAACCGGCCAGGGGAGTGGTTATCGAAGCCAGGCTGGATAAAACAAAGGGGCCGTTAGCGACAGTGCTGGTCCACGACGGAACACTCAGACTGAGTGATACAGTGGTCGTTGGCAATACCTGGGGTAAAGTCAAGGCAATGTTCAACGACACCGGCAGGCGGCTGCGCCGGGCCAGGCCGTCAACCCCGGCTGTCATCCTCGGCCTGCATAGCGTACCCAAGGCAGGAGATACCCTGAGCAGCGTCAGCGGTGAGCGCCAGGCGCGGGCTTTGGCAGAGCAACATCTTAAGGAAACGGCAACACCGAAATCAATCAGCCTGACAAACCTTTATGACCAGATAAGTACCGGCAAGGTCACCAAGCTCAACATCGTTCTCAAGGCCGATGTCGAAGGCAGCCTCGAGCCGATAAAAGCATCTCTCGGCAGGTTGGGCCCCGACGAGGTTCAGGTTAACATTATCCATAGCTCAAGCGGCAATGTCACTGAGAGCGATGTCATGCTGGCCATTGCTTCCCAGGGGCTCATCGTCGCCTTTAATACCAAGGTCGAGACCGGTGCACAGCGGCAGGCCGACGCCGAAGGTATCGATATCCGCCACTACAACGTAATCTACGACCTGGCAAACGACGTTGAAAAAGCACTCCAGGGCTTGCTTGAGCCCGAGATTATCGAGGTCATTGAAGGACGTGCCGAGGTAAGGGCTATTTTCACCAGCAAGAAGAGCAAGGTAGCCGGTGTCTATGTCACCGAAGGCAAGGTAACACGAGAAGTGGCAACCAGGGTACGCCGCAAAGATGAAATTATAGCCGAGTCTATAGTCAGCAGCCTGAGACGCTTTAAGGACAACGTTAGAGAGGTAACCGCCGGCTATGAGTGCGGTATCAGCCTTAAAGACTTCAACGACTTTGAAGTCGGCGATATTCTGGAGTTCTTCAAAAAGGAGAAGGCCGGCTAGAGGACTGGTAATGGCACACCGCATCGAACGGGTGAACCACCTCATCCGCCGGGAAATCAGCGAATTACTGCAGCGCCAGGTCAAAGACCCCCGGCTTGGCCATCTTTTATCCATCACCGAAGTTGCCACCTCAGCCGACTTAAGGCACGCCAAGGTTTTTGTTAGCTGTATCTGCAGCCCGGAAGAGAAAAAGGAGATACTCAGCACGCTTGATACCGCATCCGGCTTCCTGCACAATGAACTGGTCAGACGCATCCGGCTGCGACGTATTCCCGAGCTCAACTTCATCTGGGATAGCTCCATCGAAGAGGGAGCCCGCATCATAGAGCTGATAGACCGGGTCAACAAGGATAATAAATAACCGTGGATGGTATATTGAACATCAACAAACCGCCCGGCTTTACCTCTTTCGCCATCGTGTCCCGGGTCAGGCGGCTTTCAGGGGAGCGTCGTACCGGGCATGCCGGCACCCTGGACCCAACCGCCAGCGGCGTTCTGCCCGTCTGCCTCGGCCAGGGGACACGGGTTGTCGAGTTTTTGATGGATGCGGTAAAGGTGTATCGGGCGCAGATTGAGCTGGGAGTGACTACCGATACCTACGATGCCGCCGGCAAAGTTACTTGCCAGACAGACCCGTCACCGGTCAGCCGACGGCGGATTGAAGCGGCGCTTGACTCCTTCCGTGGCTCCATAGAGCAGGTGCCACCAATGTACAGTGCACTTAAATACAAAGGCCAGCGCCTGTACCATCTGGCACGGGCCGGCATTACCATCAACCGAAAAAGCCGGACAGCCCATATACACCGCCTGAAGCTGGTTTGTTTTGAGCCCCCTCTACTTACACTGGAAATAGAATGCGGCAAGGGCACCTACGTACGCTCCCTGGCCCACGACCTGGGCCAGTTGCTTGGTTGCGGCGCCCACCTGAAGGAGCTGGCTCGCCTGAGATACGGCCCCTTCGTTATCAAGGATGCCAGCACTCTGGAGCAAATCGAGCAAGGCAAAAATGACTGGCAGAGGTTGCTCTATCCGATAGATTTCGTGCTGTCTCACTGGCCGGCGGTTGTCCTGGGGGAGGAACAGGAGAAGCTGGTAAGAAACGGCAGTTGCATAGAGCTAAACGAAGGCGCCCATAGCGATAAACGAGGAAGGTGCCGTGCCTACAGCCATGACGGCAGCTTTCTAGCTGTGCTCGGTTTTGATAGCGAGAAGGGCCACTGGCAGCCGCAGAAGGTCTTTGCCCGGCCAGGTCAGCAGCACCACCGGGGCTGTCAGGCTCTTGACAGCCACTCGTAAAATGGATATAGTTCATTGGTTTCTTCGTTGCCAGAAAGGGGTAAATATTTGGGTAATATTAATGTAGCAATCATCGGAGCCGGCAACTGCGCCTCCTCTCTGGTGCAGGGGGTCGACTTCTACAAAAAGGCGAAGGAGGTCGAATTTGTACCCGGACTGATGCACGTCAATCTGGGGGGCTACCATATCAGCAACATCAATTTTGTAGCCGCCTTCGACATTGATAAGAACAAGGTAGGCAAAGACCTGGCTCAGGCCATCTATGCGCCGCCCAACAATACCTATAAGTTCTGCGATGTGCCCGCCACCGGAGTTAAGGTGGAGCGGGGCATGACCCACGACGGCCTGGGCAAATACCTTTCCCAGATAATAGAGAAGGCCCCCGGGCCTACTGCCGATATAGTCAAGATACTCAAAGACACCAAGACCGATGTCGTCATCAACTACCTGCCTGTCGGTAGTGAGGAGGCGACCAAGTGGTATGTTGAGCAGGTACTGGAAGCCGGCTGCGGTTTTATCAATTGCATCCCGGTCTTCATTGCCCGGGAAAAATACTGGCAGCAGCGCTTTGAAAAGAAAAGGCTGCCTATTATTGGTGATGATATCAAGTCCCAGGTGGGAGCTACCATAGTCCACCGGGTGCTCACCAGGCTATTCCGCGACCGCGGCGTCAAGATGGAGCGCACCTACCAGCTGAACTTCGGCGGCAACACCGATTTCCTCAACATGCTGGAGAGGGAGAGACTGGAGTCTAAAAAGATATCCAAGACCAATGCCGTCACTTCCCAGCTGGACTACAAGCTTGCCCCGGACGACATCCACGTCGGGCCCAGCGACCACGTCCCCTGGCTTCTTGACCGCAAGTTCTGTCATATCAGAATGGAGGGGCGTACCTTCGGTGATGTTCCCCTGAATGTGGAACTGAAGCTTGAAGTCTGGGACAGCCCCAACTCAGCCGGTGTCGTTATAGATGCCATCAGGTGCTGCAAGCTGGCCCTGGACAGGGGGTTAAAGGGGTCCCTCATAGCGCCATCGGCCTATTTTATGAAATCACCACCGGTTCAATACACCGACGAGGAAGCCCGCCACATGGTAGAGGAGTTCATCGCCGAACCAGACAGGCAATTGCCGGCTGAGCAGCCCGGAGAAAAGGAAAGGATAAGCCTGAGCTGACTGGCGAAAACCCTAAATGCTATGGCGGTTTAGGCGGCCACTAATGAAGATTGCGCTGGTTTCTCCCTACGACTTTGCCCATCCGGGTGGTGTGGTTAATCATATCCTTTCCCTGGATAACCAGCTTACCAAAATGGGGCACGATGTCAGGATTATTGCCCCGGCCTCCCAGGCAATACCCACCATCGGCGAGCGCTTTATCCCTATCGGCCGGCCCCGGTCTATACCGGCCAGTGGCTCCATCTGCCGGATTACCATATCGATAAGGCTGGCCACCAGGATAAAGGAAGTGCTGGCCCAGGAAAAGTTCGATATCATCCACCTGCACGAACCGTTTATGCCCATGCTGTGCACCGCCGTGCTCCGTTTTTCTGATGCGGTAAACATCGGCACTTTCCACGCCAGCCACGGCAGCCCCGGCTACAACTTCGGCTGGCCCATCACCAAGATTATGCTTAACAGGCGAAGACGCAAACTTTCGGGCAAAATAGCCGTCTCCAAGCCGGCCATGGGCTTCGCCAGCAGGTATATCCCCGGCTATTACAGCGTCATACCCAACGGCATCGACCTTGCCCACTTCTCACCGGATGTTCCGCCAATCGAGCAGTTCTGCGACGACAAGTTAAACATTCTCTTTGTTGGCCGACTGGAAAAGCGAAAGGGCTTCAGTTACCTGCTCAAGGCCTACCAGCAGGTCAAGGAAGAGATTCCCAGGTGCCGCCTCATTGTTGTCGGTCCCGGCACCAGACTGCGCAAGAAATACGACCGGTTGGTCAGGCGGCACAAAATCAAGGATGTTGTTTTTACCGGCTACACCACCTACGAAGACCTGCCCCGCTACTACAAGACCGCCGATATATTCTGCTCACCGGCCACCGACCGGGAGAGCTTCGGTATCGTTCTGCTGGAGGCCATGGCTACCGGCAAACCAA
>DAOWLH010000081.1 GCA_030643515.1 Dehalococcoidia bacterium
GCCGGTTGGGATAACGGGAAACGGAATCCAATATGTAGTCGTTGGTTTCCAGGCACAGCTCGTGGGTGACCCAGCCGATGTTGGCGATGACGAAAACTTCTATCTCCGCCCTGTCCATGCTGGCGATGAGCTCGTCGGTGGTAACCAGCCGGGCATCTTTGGCGGAGTACAGTATGGCAAAGCAGGGGTCACTGTCAATGTAGCGGCCGCGGTTTTTCTTTATCTGTGGCGGAAATACGTGGGTGTGAAAGTCGATAATCATGGCCGGTTATTGAGGTTGCTCTTCTTTGGACTCCCCTTTAGCCGGTGCCGCTGCTTCTTCGGCTGCTTCGGTTATCTCTTCAGCCTCGGCGGCGACCACTTCTTCTTCCTTCTCCTCTTCCTCGGTAATCCTGAGATGGCCGACTTTGACAACCAGATAGTCGCCGGGGGTGGTCACTGTAATATCCGGGTCAAGCTTCAGGTCCTGGACATGGACAGCCTGGCCTACCCCCTCCAGAGTGCCGAGGTCAATTTCTATCCGTGGAGGCAGCTTCTCCGGCAGGCACTCAACCGCCAGTTCTGTTAGCGAATGCTCTATTATGTTTGTCCTGTCTTTAGTGGCCGGAGCTTCTCCAGTAAGTACGATGGGAACATGGGCGGTTATCTTCTCCGTCATCTTTATCTGATATAAGTCAACATGGAGCAGCTTACCCGTTAAGCCGTTACGCTGTATCTCCCGGATAAAGACGCTTCTGGGATTCTTTTCTCCGTCAATATTGACGTCAATGAGACGGGTGGTTCCTCCCCGGTTGATGATGTCTTGCAGCTCGGTGGTGTCGCATTGCAGCGCCAGTGATTCAATGCCATGCCCGAAGAGGTGGGCCGGCGTGATGCCCTGCCCCCTCAGGAATCTTGTCTTCTTGCCCAGAACATCCCTCGAGTTTGCCTTTAATGTCAGTTCGGTCACTTTATTCCTCCCCCAGTATTTAAGCAGATGTGGCCTGGAAAATCAACGTGATGGCCGGTTAGTCCCTTAACCCGTTGACAGCGAGTTTATTTGACCAGACCCTGTCCATACCCTGTCAATACCCTAACGCCATCGCCTCTAGATAAGTCCCCAGTCCTGATAGCCATGCCGGAGAATCGTCAGGTATTCGGCAGAGGGCTTGCTTTCCGCCGGCTGCTTTTTGTAAATATAGGTGATCACTTCCACCGGGTCGCCGGTGTCCCTGAAGGCGGTAACCTTTAGCCTGTCACTGACATCTGGATAATCCTCGTACTTGTCCAGCCGGGGTAGGTCATTATCTGTCAGTTCGTAGATGCCGCCCATGACCCGGTCTCCTCTGGACGGCTGGAGGCTGGCTATGCCGCCCCGCCAGCGCCGTGACCAGCCGGCGAATACCAGCCGGTAGTTGGGCAGGCTGGCACTATACCGGGGACGGCATCCGGGGCAGCGTTCGGCCATCTGCTTGCGGTCCAGGTTTGAGCCGTAGGCGAAGTAAAACATCATTCTTTCCGGGGCTATTATAGCCTTTCTCCGCCCCAAATAGCCAGCGGGGCCCGGATGTTGTACCGTTTTAAGGGTGTTTTTTATGAACTAATACCGATGGACTATTGACACGAAGCCGAGAAAGGGTTTATCCTGCCAGTAAAAAGGGAGGTAGTCCATGCAAGGTTACTGCGTCAAGTGTCGCACCAAGAGGGAGATGAAGGATGCCAAGGCGATAACCATGAAAAATGGTAAGCCGGCAACCCAGGGAGTTTGCCCCGTTTGCGGCACCAAAATGTTCCGCATCGGTAAGAGCTAGGGCTGATATCGGATCACCTGATGCAAAAGGGCCGGGACGGTTCCTTAAATGGAGCGCCCGGCCTCTTTCTTTTGTGATGATTGCCGGCAACCGTCAGCTGGCTATAAATTGACAAGAATCGTCAGGCAGTTTATAGTTGCCGCAGAGTGATGTTTCTGGGCGGCTGGCTGGTTAGTATAGGGATGCAGAGATGAAGTCGCATGATGAGTTGGTAGAGATTGAGCACTTATCGCGGCTAAACGAATATGGCCCGGACGACCTCTTCATTTGCTGTGCCAGTTTCGAAGACAGATGTGTCTCCAGCGGCCTGAAAATGGGTATCGGCTTCAGGGTAAAGTACAGCGTTATCTTTGTTATTGAGGAGCCGTTCTACAAGCAGCAGGTTGATACCAATCTGTTCAGGTTACAGTCGGAGTTGACCAAAAGAACCTCCGAAGGCGTCTTCGTCATCCGGTGCCAGCGGGATGACCCGGTCGAAGGCATCACGCAGCTGAAGAATATCTGGCCCCGTTGCCAGCCGAAGGACCAGGATGAGCCTTACATTACCCTCGATATCAGCGGTTTTACCAAGATATACTTGCTGGAACTGCTCCATTACTTGATTGCCGAGCAGAATCTGGGCATTCCACGCATCATTCATACCACGCAGACATATGCTCCAACCAAGCTGACCAGGGGAGTCATGCAGATTACCACCGTGCCGAACTTCTTTGGCACTATTTCCTTCGAGAAGAAGACTCTGCTGGTTATTTTCCTCGGATTTGAACCTGAGCGCTCACTGACGGTGTGGAAACACTTCAATCCGGCGAGGACAATAGCCCTGATAACCAGTCCGCCGCGCAATGGCAATCTGGATTACCTGGAATATGCTCACAAGAATAACTCCCACCTTATTTCACAGCCGGCTGTGGAAGTGAGAGAGGTGCCACCTGATGACCCCTATGCCGTCAGGAATGTGCTTGAGGATATCTATCACGAGGTTCGGGATTCCTTCAACATGATAATCGGGCCCTTCGGTACCAAGCCCCAAACAGTGGGCATCTTCCTCTTTTGCCTGGAGCACCCCAAGGCCCAGGTAGTCTATTCCTTTCCAGTGAACTATACCCGGTCTTATCTGCAGCGTAAGCCGGGCTGTACCCTGCTTTTGCCTCTGGCACCGATGATTCGGCCGTAGGCCCCGGTCAATCCCCTTGACAAAGAGGCCCCTTTGACTATACACTTGTCAATACCCATGTCAAGCCAGGGCGCGAATATCTCTCAGGCGGCCAGAGCACTGGGGGTATCGACCAGGACGATACGGCGTTATATCAAGGCGGGTAAGCTTAAGGCTGAGCTGGTCAGTGGCCCTTTTGGCGACGAGTACCGCATCCGGGAGCTACCCCCGGAACTGGCACCCAGGAAACCCGATGGCAAAACCCCTGGTCAGCCACCCGATCAGGCCTCTGGACAGACCTTTGGACAGGCCATAGACATCATGCGAGAACTTCAGGAGAAGAATCTGGCCTTGGCGGCTCAGCTCGGGGCTGCCACTGAACGTATCCGCAACCTGGAAGGCCAGGTGAAGCTGCTGGCAATGGTCAGAAAGCCGTGGTGGCGGCGCATCTTTTCCGGAAGAACGTAAATTCCGTTCTGGTATCCATCCGGAGTGCGCCTCAGTGGCTACAGAATCAAATTCTGGCGAGTTAAGGCTGATTTAGCTGGTTTCCCCCTTTACCTCCAGCCTCTGCCTTGTTTTGAAAACGTGGGTTGCGCCTATCAGGGATGGCAGAAAAATGCCGTAGGAGACCAGCAATCCGGGAACACCGAACGACCAGCACAGCAACGGCAGAGCTACAAACATGGCCACACTGGCCTGGATTACACTCTTACGGGTAACCAGTACGGCAATTGCCAGGCTGCCGGCTATAAGCATCGGCCAGAAGACGATGACTGCCAGGACACCGATGGTAGTGGACTCACCCCGTCCTCCCCTGAAGCCGACAAAGATTGGCCAGTTATGGCCGATAACCGCTGCTGCCCCCGCCAGCAGTATGGTCACCTGGGGCATGTTGGCCGCCGTGGCGATAAGGACAGCCAGCGCCCCCTTGACGGCATCGATGATGCCCACGGCAATGCCTATTGCGGGGTTAAGCTGGCGAAAGGCGTTCTGGGCGCCCATGTTGCCGTCTCCCATCTGCCGGATGTCCTTGCCTTTACTCAGACGTCCGGCAATATAGGCGCTGGGGATAGAGCCCAGCATGTAAGCCAGAACAACTACTACAAAGTACATGAAAGATTCCGATAAATGCTGACTATCCCTTTACTACTTCTAACAAGCCGATAATTTTTCTTTCGTCTATACCATTTAAAGAATAAATCTTGATATGTTTCATTGTTTTACCACTGCCCTCCAGAAGTGCCATCTCCTCCTTCGACAGCCCATCTATACAGAGCCCAAGGTTAACGTGGTCTTTGAGGGCGACAATATAGAACTTGCCCTCATACCAGGGAACGCCCATCTTCATCTGCTCACGGACGCCGGGGGAATTTGACAGAATGATCTCCCTTAATTTCTGGACGATCTCTTTCTGTGGAGATTTCTGTTTGTCAATGTAGTTGTTTACCCCTTCATCCATAGCAAAACCCCCGGGCTGGCTGTTTCATGGTCAGCCTGGTGCCGGGGGTGGGACTCGAACCCACAAGGGACATCCCGGCGGATTTTAAGTCCGCTGCGTCTACCAGTTCCGCCACCCCGGCTTGTTTACAGGTTCACCCGTTTGACATTGTCTATTCGCCTGTATTTAATGGCCTCTTTGATGGTGGTCAGGGATACCTGCTCCGCCATCTTGGCCAGCTTGACGACATCCTCGAAATAGTCCTGCCTGGAGGTATGGATTTTGGTGCCGAGATAGACTTCCCTGATGCGGTAGTCGTTCATGGCGGCCTCTATCAGAATCCAGATGTCTATACCCCAGCCTTCGGGGCTGTCCGGAACCTCCATTAAATCCTTAAAAAGGGCGGCAGTGGCGCATATCTCGCCGCTGAGCGGCTGGTTGAAATGAGCAATCTCGGGGAAGAAGACCCAGGCCAGCGGCTTGGCTACCAGCTTGGTGACGGCGCCGTCGTACTCGGCCCGGCGGTAGTATCCCCGGCTCATGTCAACCTTGCCCTCTATCACCGGCGTTGCCAGCTCGTCCACCCATTCCGGCGTCAGGTTGACTATGTCGGCGTCCAGGAAGACGATAATCTCGGCGCCCCGTTTCAAAGCGGCATCGATGCCGTCTTTGATTGCCCGGCCCTTTGCCGGGAAGATACCCTCGGTCTGCTCGAGTACGGTGGCACCGGCGCTCTCGGCTTCTTTCCTGGTGTTGTCCGTGGAGTAACCATCGATGACCAGTATATCCGGCTGGTACTGGCTCTGCTTGGCTACTTCAATGCACTTGGCTATCGTTTTGCCTTCGTTTCTGGCCGGGAAAACGACAATTACCTTTGCCAAAATGGCACCTCCATACAGCCTTGTGACGTAATCCGGCTTATTTTACTCCCTCAGGTCAAGCTGTTCAACCGGGCTGGTATGTTATAATTCGGCCATGGTGCCAAAATTGCCTCCCCAGGCTAGAAAAGTGGCCGCCTTTCTGGGTATGGTGGTCGTCATTGGTCTGGTTGGAATTGCCCTGGGCCTGCTGGCAGCGGTGATTGGTATCGCTATACTGGGGGGCGAGGGCGACTTCGGGGCACTGGCCGGCCTTGGCGGTATGGCGATTGGCTACCCAATAGGCGTGATTCTCGGTGTTCTGCTGGTTAATAAGTTCCTGCACTACCGGGGTTCGCTGCTGCTTGGTGTTGTTGGCTCGCTACTGGGGGCGGTTTTCAACTACGTCCTGGTGAAATATTTGAACCTGAATCTCAGCCTGAACCTGTTACTGGCAATTGCCCTGCTGGCACCGGCCATTCTGGGTGCTGCTGGCTATCACCTGTTGGGGAGGTGGGGCGAAAGCGAGGCCTAAAACCGGGGGCGACGACCGGATTCGAACCGGGGAGTTGTGGTTTTGCAGTCCACCGTATTCATCATTCCCGATGTTTTTATGTGTCATTTAGCCTTGTTTTGTATCTGAAATAGGTTACCCTGAGGCCTTATTACACCATTGGTTGATTCTCGGTATATAACCACATAACGTATTGGCTTATTATTTGACTAAGCATTGACATTTGTGATAGTATTACCAAGTGCATAGTTGTATACGTGATTCTAGATTGATTTGTCGCACGTCATTTTACGGTTGGAGGTCATTAGGCCTACGGTTGTTCTCGGTTCCATGGTAGCTGGCTCATCTCTTTTGCTCATTTACGTTTGTAATGAATATTTAACAATCCTGTTCGATATTTGATGACTTTTTAATGTGCCAGGCGTTAGCTTTAAACAGAAGACAGAAAGACCTGGCGGTGCAGGCTATACCGGAAGAGAAGATTACTTGATGATGTAGTAGTAGATGATGATGAAGATTGAAATCTAAAGAAGAGGGGGGTGATGTCAAGCAAATTAAAGGAATAGAGACGGACCGAGAAACCTAGACAAAAGAAAGGAGACTATATATGTCGAAAGAAAAGAAGAAAAAGCCGAGAGAAGTAACCAGAAGACAGTTTTTGGCCGGGACCGGAATAGTTGTCGGCGGTGCTGCCATTGGCGGAACGGCATTACTTGCTGCCTGTGGTGGTGGAGACACAACAGAGACAGAGACCGTAACACAAACACAAACACAAACACAAACAGCAACACAGACGGTTACCACCACAGCCGGAGAGGTTACACAAACGGTGACAACCACCGCGCCAGGCACAACACAGACAGTTACTGTTGAAGTGCCGGTACC
>DAOWLH010000042.1 GCA_030643515.1 Dehalococcoidia bacterium
AAAGAGACCCTCGATTCCGTGCTTTCCCTGGCCGATAAGGGTATAAGGCAGTTGGTTATCGCCCAGCAGCAGGCATTAGCTGGATTCAAGACCGCCTGACTTTTCAGGGTCTTACCTGGCCGGTGCCGAAGATAATCCACTTGTAAGAGGTTATTTCCTTTAGTCCCAGAGGGCCGCGGGCGTGCATTTTCTGGGTACTGATGCCCACTTCAGCTCCCAGTCCAAACTGGCCGCCATCGGTAAAGCGGGTGCTGGCGTTGGCGTAGACGCAGGCGGCATCGACGCTGTTGAGAAAGCGCATGGCTGCCCCGTAGTCTTCGGTGATGATAGCTTCGGAGTGCCCGGAGCCGTAGCGCTCTATATGCTCCAGCGCTTCATCCAGGGAGTTGACCACCTTTATTGCCGCCACCAGCGACAGGAATTCCTTGCCCCAGTCATCATCTGTGGCGGGTGCCAGCTTCAAAGACTTTTCCTGTCCAAGGATGTCCAGGGATGCCGGGTCACAGTGCATCTCCACCCCTTCCCTGGCCCACTCACCGGCTATCTGGGGCAGATATTTTCTGGCGATATCCTTGTGGACCAGCAGGCTATCCAGGGCATTGCAGACGGTGGGCCGCTGTACCTTTGCGTTAAAGGCGATGGCTATTGCCTTGGCGATATCAGCAGCGCGGTCAACATAGGTATGGCAGACGCCGATGCCACCGGCAACCACCGGCATGGCAGCATTTTCCCGGACAAACTCTATCAATCCGGCGCCACCCCGGGGGACAATCAGGTCGATGACCTCATTCATCCTGAGCATACGGCTCACCAGTTCCCGGCTGGTGTTCCCGATGAACTGGATGGCGCCGTCGGGCACCCCCGCGCGGGCTATCGCCTGCTGTGCCACTCCTGCCAGGGCGGTATTGGAGTGTATTGCCTCCTTGCCTCCGCGCAAGATGATGGCGTTGCCCGACTTTAAACACAGGCTGGAGATGTCTATGGTGACGTTGGGGCGGCTTTCGTAGATGGTGCCGATAACCCCCAGGGGCACACGTTTCTTGCCTACTATCAGCCCATTGGGCAGGGTGCGCATGTCAAAAATTTCCCCCACCGGGTCGGGCAGGGTGGCCACCGCCCTAACATCGCTGGCCATGGACTCGAGTCGGCTTTCGGTCAGCTGGAGCCGGTCTAGCATGGCAGCGCTCATTCCGGACGTTTCAGCCTGTTTGTAGTCAGCTTCGTTGGCGGCCAGGATTTCGTCCTTCCGGGACAGCAGATCATCGGCGATATTGCTAAGAGCCTTGTTTTTAACCCCGGTGGCCAGGTCAGCCAAACGCCGCGAGGCCGCTTTGGCCTCTTTGGCCTTGGTTTCCAGTTCCAGGATATCACTTTTCATCATATTTACTCCTTTATGAGGCAAAGAGGTTATCATTTCCGGGCAGAGCTCCTGACCTTCCTAACCTAGCATTTTACTGTTAAGGTGGCCGGGATTCAAGGGCTTATCCCCGGGGAGAGTAACCAGAGGAGTTGTCCGGGGGCCGGCCTGGAAGACGTAATCGGCGGCCCTGGTCGGTTTTTACTACCGGCGCAGGGCACTTCTGCCATTAAAGTGGTAATAGTACTGGGAACCCGGTCCCTGCTGCGCGTTTGAGCCGGCGAAGGCGATACACTCGCCTCTGCGGCCATCTTCCATCTCGATAACGTATTTACCGGTTCGCTCTATTGCTTTAATGGTGGAGAACTCCCCCCACCATCTCTTTCTGGCGTATTTGGTCGCGTCGGTCTCGACGAGCGAGCAATTAACCTTGGCGATGAGCTTTTCAAGTTCTTTGTCGTAGATCAGGCCGAAGCCGTTGCTGTAGCGGATTCCCATTTAATAACCTTATAACCTAATCCAACGACCCTTCTCCCGTGAAGTGGTAGCAAAAAAGCGGCAACAGGCCATGCACTGCCCGGTTGACCTTTTTCTTAAGGAAGCATTTACCCCGGCGCCCATCCGACAGCTCAATTACGTAGCCGTCACCGTCGCGGAGGCGCTGGAATTCGGTGAGAGTCAACTCACCCCACCAGTATTGTGGCGAATCACTGAGGAACTGATATTCAACCTCAGCTACAAACTGATCATCGTAGGTGTTATAGAGCTTGCCAGTGGCCATTGGGTCTTACTCCTTTAATAGATTACCAGATTGTTGCGGTGCACCACTTCGGCACCGTAATCATAGCCGAGTAGCCGGACGATCTGCTCTGAGTGGCTACCCTTGATGACCTCAATATCGGCCGAGCTATAATTGGTAATGCCAGAGCCTATCCTGATTCCATCAGGGTCGTAGATATTGACGATATCTCCGCGCTGGCATTTGCCCTCTACCTGCCTGATGCCGGTGGCCAGCAGGCTTCGCTTGTCTTTCTTCAGTGCCGCTACTGCTCCCTCGTCCACCACCAGCTTCCCACGGACGCAGAGACCGCTCATCATCCAGCGCTTACGGCTTTCCAGCTTTGAAGAAGCCGGTAGGAATCTGGTGCCGATGGACTCCCCCGATGCCAGCCTGACGATGACATCCGGCTCCCGGCCATCGGCAATAACCGCTGTCACTCCGGAAATCGTGGCCAGCTTGGCGGCTTCTATCTTGGTGGCCATGCCACCGGTACCCATTTTGCTCGGGGTGCTGGCTGCCAGGCTCTCAATCCTGGCATCTATGTGGTCCACCTGTCTGATGAGCCGTGCCTCCGGGTGGCGCTGGGGGTCGGCTTCGTAGAGGCCGCCGATGTCAGTCAGCATAATCAGCAGGTCGGCATCGATGAGGTTGGCCACCATGGCTGACAGGTTATCGTTGTCACCGAACTTGGCTTCCTGGATTTCGTCAACCGCCACCACGTCATTCTCGTTGACAATACATACCACACCAAGCTCCAGCAGAGCCAGCAGGGTATTGCGGGCGTTGAGATAGCCGGAGCGATTGGAGAGGTCAGCCTTGGTCAGTAGTGCTTGAGCTACGGCAATCCCGTGACGGTCAAACAGTTGCTCATAGACATTCATCAGGCGGCTCTGTCCCAGCGAGGCCAGCACTTGCCTGTAGGGGATACCCTTCAAATGCCCGCCTAGCCCCAGCTTGTGCCTGCCGGCGGCAATAGCGCCACTTGATACTACAACCAGTTCTTGCTCCTGCTGATGGAGCCGGCTTACCTGGCTGACTAACTCTGACATAATATCATGGTTGAGGCTATATTCGCCGCCGGTGAGCAGGTTGGTGCCAAACTTGGCGACAATGCGTTTGTAAGTTAAAGATGGCTTGGTCATTTGTTCTGCCCCATTATATCAAGGCGCGCCGGGTTGGACAAGGAAGGCGGTTGTGCTACAATTTTGGCTAGGGGCTAGTCCGTTTTGGCTAGCCCTAGAGGCGTTTGGCA
>DAOWLH010000079.1 GCA_030643515.1 Dehalococcoidia bacterium
GCACCGGCGCCACCTATGGCATGCCCGATCATTGATTTTGTCGAGCTTACCGGAATATTATGGGCATGGGGTCCAAAGACTGTCTTTATTGCCTTGGTCTCCATCCTATCGTTCAGCGGTGTTGAGGTTCCGTGAGCGTTTATGTAGTCTATTTCATCCGGCCGGAGACCGGCCTTATCCAGCGCATTCTGCATAGCCCTGGCAGCGCCTTCCCCGGTCTCAATAGGCTGGGTAATATGATGGGCATCGGCACTGGCCCCGTAGGATATGATTTCAGCCAGGATGTCGGCTCCCCTCTCCCGGGCATGGGCCAGCTCTTCCAGGATAAGGACAGCAGCGCCCTCACTGATGACAAAGCCGTCCCGCTCACTATCAAAGGGACGAGAAGCCAGCTTTGGCTCGTCGTTTCTTGTCGAGATGGCCTTAAGGGCATTGAAGGCGGCAATGCCAACAGGAGTCATTATCGACTCGCTGCCACCGGCCAGCATGGCCACGGCATCACCGCGCAGGATGTGCTCACGGGCAATACCGATGGCATCAGAGCCACTGGAGCAGGCGGTGGTGGTACACAGGTTAGGCCCCCTGAGCCCCAGGTTAATCGAGACCTGGGCGGCGGCCATATCAGGAATCATCATCGGTACCAGAAAGGGGCTAAGCCTGCTCGGCCCCTCCTCCAGCATTACCTTCACCTGATTATAAATGGTGCCCAAACCACCGATGCCGCTACCTATGATGATACCAATTTCGCTCTGGTTGTTAGCGCTGATTGGAATTTTAGATCTTTCCACCGCCTGCTGGCTGGCAGCCACTGCCAGCTGGGCAAAGCGGTCCATGTGGCGGGCATCTTTGCGGTTCATATGATCGATAGGCTCGAAGCCCTTTACTTCACCACCGAACTTGGTCTCCAGAGCCTCGGTATCAAACAGGGTAATGTAATCAATTCCGGACTGACCGGCTACCAGCCCATCCCAGGTAACGTCAGGACTCTGGCCGAGCGAACTCAACATACCGATGCCGGTTACAACTACTCTTTTGCCAGATTCAGACATGACTACCAACGTGAGGGGATTCCCAGTAATTTATATCATAAAATCAGCTTACCTGCAAGAAATGAGCCTGTTTGCTATAATTCCTATATGGCTGATACCGCTAACACCGCCGGTAAAAAGAGCACTAGGGTCGCCCTGGTCTCTCTGGGTTGCAAGCTCAATCAGGCTGAGACCGAGCTTCTGGCCGGGCAGCTGGCTTCCGCCGGCTACCGGCTGGTAGCCCCCAGCAGTAAAGCCGACATCTACATCGTTAACACCTGTACGGTTACCCACATCGCCGACCGCAAATCAAGGAACCGGTTGCGTCAGGCTCACCACCTGAACCCCGATGCCCTGGTGGTTGCTACCGGCTGCTACGCCCAACGAGCCAGCCAGGAGATAAAGCAGATTGAAGGCGTTGGCCTGGCGCTGGGTAACGATGCCAAGATGAAGCTGGTATCCCTGCTCAGGGACTCCGGCCATATAAAGTCCGATGGCAGACGTGGTTACAGCAGCCGTAACCGCGCTTTTATTAAGGTTCAGGATGGCTGTAACAGCTCCTGCGCCTACTGCATTGTGCCCCTGGTACGGGGCCGGGAGAAGAGCCTGCCGGATGAGGACATCATTGCCCAAGTTAAAGCAAGAACCGCCCGGGGTTGCCGGGAAGTGGTGCTTACCGGCACCGAGATCGGTGCCTACAGGCATAACGGGCTCGGGCTCGAGGAGTTGCTGGGGCGCATTCTAAACGAGACCGACGCCCTGCGGTTGAGGCTTTCCTCCCTGCAACCAGAAGCAATCACCACCAGATTTATTAAGCTGTGGCTCAACCCCAGGATGTGCCGCCACTTCCACCTCTCCCTGCAGAGCGGCAGCGATAGCACCCTCGGAAGAATGAAGCGTAGCTACCGGACAGCCGATTACTCCAGGGCGGTATCCTTAATCCGCCAGGTGGCGCCCGAAGCAGCCGTCACCACCGACGTCATCGTCGGCTTCCCCGGCGAAACCGATGAGGAGTTTGAAGAAAGCCTTGATTTCTGCCGTCGCATGGAGTTTGCCCGAATCCACGTCTTCCCCTTCTCCCCCCGCCCCGGAACCGAGGCCACCCGGATGCCAGCACAGATAGGCGCCATTGTCAAAAAGCAGCGGAGCAACAGGATGTTATCCCTGGCCGAAGCCAGTGCCTGTAATTTCATCAGGCGATTCCTGGGCAGGACGATGCCGGTACTGTGGGAGCAAAAAACAGAGGGAATATGGTCCGGCCTGACCGATAACTATATCAGGGTTTACACTAGGAACAATGAGGAACTGGCCAACAGGCTGCTGCCGGTAAAGCTGGTGAGGGTTTATAAGGATGGGGTGTGGGGGGAGGTGGCAGATTAAAGTATTTGTAATTCAGTAAGGGCTTATATATTATGGCTAAATGGATGAAGGGGAAATGCGCAAGGCAATCAGACGTGCCGAACTAGAGCACAGATTAAAAGCAGATTGTCTTAGCACAGTAAGCGAACGAGCAACACGTTATCTGGAATTAGATTTCATTAAAGTAACGCCCAATGAGTATTTTTCTCCCATTTCTGCTGAGTGCATACTTCTCTATCGCGATGGCTATTTCTTCGCCTGTATAGCCCTTTGCCAAGCAGTAGCCGAAGCAATAGTTCGTTTTTTAGGTAAAAAGAATGTTTGCAAAGCTTCTGACGATTTTAATAAGAGCATCCTTTTACTTAGCCGTAGAAGGATAATAACACCTGATTGTTATAAATGCCTAAAAGAAATATGGAAAGACCGTAATGACTACCACCATCTGAACCCAAAAGTACCGACTGAAAGAACAAAGTTGCAAGCTATAGCAAAAAGTAAGATTACTGCTCTTCACAATGTTGAATCACAGGTCTTCGTATTTGAATGGGTGGGTGGCGGTATTAAACCTAAGTACCCCAAATATTGGCCTGAAAACCGTAATGGGCTTTTAAGTGCATTTCTTAGATTTGAGCCCTAAACTTGTATTTATTTGTCTGCCCGTTTCTTTTATCTTTCCCCCCACCTCCATCCCCAGCACCACCGAGGTCTCAATCTGGCGTGGCGGGATATCCCAGTATCTCCTCAGCAATTCATCCTTGTCGGGCACCAGCCCAAAGCCATTCTTCTCCCAAAAGGCTATCGCCCAACCGGCGCCAGCCCAGGTGCCCACCAGCAGGCGGGGAGTAGTCACCGTCTGTCTAAGATAATCAAGCAGCCGGCCGCCTATCCCCCGGCGCTGCCACCCGGGCAGGACATAGGTGTGGCGGATGAGGGTGACGTCCTCTATCGGCTCAATGCCCATCAGCCCCACCAGCTCGCCGTCTTCCTCCCAGCCGAAAAATGCAATCCGCCTCATCTCCTGCTCCAACTCAGGCAGAGGCATATAGGGCCGGTGATAGCAATCGTCCGGTATTTTGCCCTGATAGGCCCGGGCCGACCGATTAATGATAAAATACATCCTGTCCCTGTCTTGCAGGCTCAAGCAGCGAATCACCGGTAACCTCCCGCCAGGACTCTCCTATTTGGCATTGATTCCAAAAAGAAGTAAGATAATAATACCATGCAACGGATTTCTGAAAAAGAATTCAAGCCCAAAAGGATAATTGACAACCCCTCCGAGGCGGAGCTCAGGGGGTGGGCGCTGGAGCGGGGCGGCATCATCACCGAGTTTGGCAATCTGGCAGTGGTCACCTCGGTGCGCAACCGCATCGCCAAGTTCACCGAGGTGGTGATGGGAGAGCTTTCCAGAGCAGATGAGCAGCTCATCCGCCAGGTAATGGACTACCTTAAGACCAAAGAGATGATAAAGCTGGACAGGGTAATGTGCCAGACCGCCGGCTTCAAGAAAAACTGCCGCCTCTATGTCACCGCCGACTACCCAAGGCTGCCCCTCATGTGGGGCAACACCCTGTTCCCTCCCGAAGGCGGCCAGCCCGATTTTACCGTAATCACCGTGCCCGAGTGGCCGGAGAAGAAGGTGCTGGTATTCCCAGAATCCGGGATGACCCTGATTCTGGGGACCGACTACAAAGGGGAGAACAAGAAGGCGATGCTGCGCCAGGTGATGTACTGGGCCAAGAAAGAAGGCAACCTCGGCCTGCACGCCGCCAGCAAGATAATCCGTGTTTCCCGCGATGGCAAGCTCAGGGATTTCGGCTTTCTACTGTTCGGTCTTAGCGGCACCGGCAAGACATCCCTCTCCTGTCACTCACACTGGTTGTGCCACCCGGAGAGAGTGGTCATCAGGCAGGATGATGTGGTCATGCTCAAGGCCGACGGCAGCGCCGTCGGCACCGAAGAGTCATTCTATCTAAAAACAGAGGGGCTTGAGCCGGCAGCCCAGCCCCTGCTCTACGCCGCTGCCATAAGCCCACGGGCAATACTGGAGAATGTCTGGGTTGACCCCAAGTCCGGGCGGGTGGATTTCTTTAACCCGCAGCTGACCTCAAACGGACGAGGCATGGTGAAAAGACGGGATATCGCCTTTACCGACGATTCTATTGACCTTGAAAAGGTTGACTATGTTGTTTTCATTACCCGCCGCTATGACATCATGCCGCTGGTTATCAAGCTGAGCCCGGAGTGGGCGGCGGCGGCCTTTATGCTGGGCGAGTCGATAGAGACCTCAGCCGGCGACCCAACCCAGGCCGGCAGACCTCTCCGGGTGGTCGGCACCAACCCCTTTATTGTCGGCTCATACGCGGAGGAGGGGAACGCCTTTATCCATATCCTGCGTCATAACCCCGATATTCAGTGCTTTATCCTGAATACGGGTAAGGTCGGCGGTATGGACCGGGGGCAGAAGATAACCGTCCCCGACTCGGTAAAGGTCCTTGAAATGATAGCCAGGGACGAGATTACCTGGCGCAGTGATGATTTCTGGGGCTACCAGGTGCCGGTCGAAATACCCGGCGTTGAGCTGGAACGGTTCGACCTTAATAATTTCTACACCAGAGATGAGATAACAGCACGCTCCGAGGAATTAATGAGGGAAAGGCTCGACTGGCTGGCCCGCTTTCCCGGGCTGGACAGGGATATTATCGGGGCTCTTGAACCATAGGCCACCCGGTCAATCACAATAAAAGGCAATGCTCAGCGTACCGGTGCCGGTGGCATAACCCATTAGCGGGCTGAACTCGCCGAGCCACAGCTCGATGCAGTTGAATTCTGAGGAC
>DAOWLH010000057.1 GCA_030643515.1 Dehalococcoidia bacterium
CCGATGACCAGTTCCCCCGGCCTGACGCTGACCAGCAACGATTCCGGCCGCTTCGAGTGCCGCTGGGTGCACCTCGGTGCTAATCAGAAGAGCCGCTGCGTCTTTACCAGGGGAATTGAGCGTCTATACCTGCCGGTAGCCCACGGTGAGGGTAAACTGGTGGCCGATGCTGAGGTTCTGGCCAGGCTAGATGCAGCCCTGCACTACACTGATGAGCAAGGCAACAGGCAGGCCGGCTACCCGCATAACCCCAACGGCTCGGCGGCAGACATCGCCGGTATCTGCGATGCCACCGGGCGCATCTTCGCCCTGATGCCCCACCCGGAGCGCCACATCCAGCCAGACCAGCACCCCGGCTGGACGAGTGGGCAAAGCGGAAATGGCGACGGCAGAAAAATCTTTGAGAACGCTGTGGAGTGGATAAAAAGTCTATAATGCAGCACCCCAGCCGAAAAACAGAGCGCAGCCGCTAAAAACCCTAGCTCGCTCCTGAACCAGGAGACAGCTCAGCCGTCTGTCAGCAGCCGGGTTCACCGGGATGGCCGCAGCAGTGCTGCCTTTTAACAATTTTGATAGCACTATTACGGAAAAGGAGGTAAATCTTGCGGTGAAGGGGCATCGGGGCTGACATGTTAGTTAAAAATGCCTTAAGACTGGGCATACTGGCCTCCGTACCTGGCAGATACTACCTCTTTTTATGCTAAACTGTCAACGCAATAGCTTGGCCGCTTCAATTCAAATAGGGGGTAAAGACAATGCCAGGTTCACTTTCAATATTGGATAGAGCTCCTGCTACACAGATGGATAACCTAATAAAACTAACCGAGTCCTTGAATAAACAATCAAAAAGACTGAACTGCTTGACAATAACTCTTCTCATACTTACTGTGATATTAGCATTAGTTACAGTCATAGATATCGCTATTAGATTAAATACGTAAGAGGCTTAAATGAGCAGGAGAGATGAATTAGAGCAGTAATTAAGTAAGCTATCTGATGAGATTCAGGTCAACCATGCCTGAACTTAACCGATTAGCCCGGGGGGGAATATGCAGTACGAATATGAAATAAACGAGCTTGCCAAAGAGGATTCCTGGCGCATGTTCCGTATCATCGGCGAGCTGGTGGAAGGCTTTGACCTGCTCTCTAACGTAGCGCCAGCGGTAAGCGTCTATGGCTCAGCCAGGATAAAGCCGGAAGACGAGCTATACCAGAAGACAGAGGAAATCGCCCGCCAGCTGGGAGAGATGGGCTTCTCCATCATTACCGGCGGCGGCCCCGGTGTTATGGAAGCAGCCAACAAAGGGGCTCGTAAAGCCGGGGTTAAATCCATCGGGCTCAACATCAATCTACCCGAAGAGCAAACGGGCAATATCTTTACCACGCAGTCGCAAACCTTTCATCACTTCTTCGTCCGCAAGGTCATGCTGGTAAAGTATGCCAGCGCATTCATCATAATGCCCGGTGGACTGGGAACGCTGGATGAACTGACGGAAGTGCTGAACCTGATACAGACCTACAAGATAAAGCCGTTCCCGGTGATCCTGTATGACCTCGCGTACTGGCAAGGGTTACTGGACTGGCTGCGAGATTCCACACTATCCAAAGGCTATATATCCGAAAAAGACCTCGGCCTGCTCCGGGTGTGTGACAGCCCCGAAGAGGTCACTGAAGCCGTCAGCAAATGGTACCAGAAACACGAGCTAATCGGGCAGCAAGCGGTAACGGGGGAATAGGCCGAGTCTTACGCCACCCTGTTTGCTGCCTGCCAGCGGGTGTGCTATACTGGTACACCGAGCTAATGCTTGGAGACAGCTAGAAAAGGATATGATTTGCCAGATACAGCTACCATAAAGGAACTCCTGGAAGCTGGAGCCCACTTTGGACACCAGACCAGCCGCTGGCACCCCAAAATGAAGAGATACATCTTCACCAAGCGAAACGGCATCCACATCATTGACCTGGAACAGACGGCCAGTATGCTGGATGAGGCCTGCGAGTTCGTCAAGCAGGTGGTTGCCGAAGGAGGCAAGATCCTCTTTGTCGGCACCAAGAAGCAGGCCCAGGCCATCATCGAAGAAGAGGCGACACGCTGCGGTATGTACTACATCAATCAGCGCTGGATAGGCGGCGTGCTGACTAACTTCAACACCATCCAGAGCCGCATCGACTATCTGGTCCAGCTGGAAGACCAGCAAGCCAGGGGCGATTTCGGCCGCCTGCCTAAAAAGGAAGCCTTGAAACTCGGTGAAAAAATCGCACGCCTCAACAAACAGATGGGCGGCTTCAAAGAGATGACCAGCCTGCCCGACGTAATCTTCATCACCGACCCTTCCAAGGAAAAGATAGCCCTGGCCGAGGCCCAGCGGGTGGGCATACCGGTGGTCGCCATCGTGGATACAAACTGTGACCCCAACGAAATTGACCACCCCATCCCGGCCAATGATGATGCCATAAGAGCCATAAAGCTGGTAACCACTAAAATCGCTGATGCCGTTCTGGAAGGTAAAACCGATGGAATGGTAACACCGGCAGAAGAGACCGCAGAAGCAACACCCCAAGAAACACCCACAACGGAAGAGGCGGTAGCCCAGACCCCTGAAAAATAATTGCCAGGAGGCAAAGGGACTTGCAAATCTCGACAGCCGCCATAAAAGAACTGAGGGAGCAATGCAGCGCCGGTATTATGGACTGCCGCAACGCCCTTGTTGAAGCCAACGGCGACATAGAGAAGGCACTTCAGGCCCTGAAGGAGCGTGGCTGGCTGAAAGCAGCCGAGAAGGCAGATCGGGCCACGAAGCAGGGATTAATCGAAGCCTATGTGCACCCCGGGGGGCGTATTGGAGCCATGATCGAACTAAACTGTGAAACCGACTTCGTCGCCCGCACTGACGAGTTTAAGGAGCTGGCCCACAACCTGGCGATGCAGATAGCTGCCATGTGCCCATGCTTTGTTTCCCAGGAGGATGTCACCCCCGAGCTTGAAGTAGAAGTGGAGGCCGACTGCCTGCTCCAGCAAGCATACATCAAGGACCCGGCCATTAAAGTTCAGGATGTCATTGTTGACACCATAGCCAAGGTAGGAGAGAACATCAGGGTCAGCCGATTCGCCAGATTTGAACTAGGTAAATAGCAAAATGGCGGCACCGAAGTACGGGCGAGTTTTGCTGAAGCTCAGCGGTGAGGCCTTCAAAGGCACCACAGCCTACGGTATTGATGCTCCCACCGTCGCTCGCGTGGCCAAGCAGGTTAAACAGGTGGTGGGTATGGGAGTAGAGGTAGCCGTGGTCGTCGGTGCCGGCAACATATGGCGCGGGGCCACCGCAGCCGAGGCCGGCATAGACCGGGTCACCGCCGACTACGCCGGTATGCTGGCTACAGTAATAAACGCCCTCTCCCTTCAGGATGCCCTGGAGAAGGAAAACGTGGTCACCAGGACCCAGTCGGCGATAGTTATCGAGCAAGTAGCCGAGCCCTACCTGAGACGCCGTGCCATCCGCCACCTGGAGAAGGGACGAGTGGTTATCCTGGCCGGGGGTACCGGTAATCCCTATATGTCCACCGACACCGCCGCCGCCCTGCGAGCTATAGAAGTTGAGGCTGACGTTCTACTCATGTCCAAGCACAATGTCGATGGCGTCTATAGCGCCGACCCCCGCAGGGACCCCACCGCCAGGAGGTTCGACCACCTGACCTACCTCGAAACCCTGAACATGCAGCTTGAGGTAATGGACGCAACGGCGCTTTCGCTCTGCCTGGAAAACAAGCTGCCGATAATTGTCTTCGACCTTGAGGCCGAGCGCAGCCTGGAAAGGGCCATCACCGGCGAAGCTATCGGTACCCTGATTACCAGCGAGCAGCAAAATGATTGAAGACGTTCTCCAAAAAGCAGAGGAGAAGATGCAGACCTCGGTTGATGTCCTCAAGCAGGAGTTGGCCAGCATCCGCAC
>DAOWLH010000033.1 GCA_030643515.1 Dehalococcoidia bacterium
GTGACGACATTGGGCCTCTATCGCTTTCTGGAAGACGGTTATTTTATCCGGCGGCACCAGCCCGTAGTGCTGGCCTCGCCTGGTCTGTGGTATGCCCTCGTATAACCCCAGTAGAGTTCGGCCCCGTCCCAGTCCAGCCCGGGCAGCCTGGTCCGGGCCGGAATAGTCTTCGACGACAATGTCGATGTTATGAAGCCTGGCCAGGAACTCGTCGGGCAGTTGCTCAACCGCTCGGGCCACTAAACGTTCAAAGCTTTCTCTGTCCATAAAATCCCCGGGCCTCTTTGTGAGTTGAGCTGATTATATAACAAAAAAGGTGTCGTGTAATCAGCGGCCTCTCTTGCCGGAAAGGTTATTGATAAACGACCTGGCCTGTTATACAATAGTGGCGCAAGAAACGGGGGTATTTCACAATGAGCCAGTATGATACTGAACCTGCCGACGAGGCTCAGAGCATTCTTGACCATGCGGAGGAGAACACCGCCGTGCTCAAGGAAGCAATCAGCAGGGTTAAGAAAAAGAATAAATCAGATAAGAAAGTGGCCGAGGAAGCGGTAAGAATAGCCAGGGAATCGGTCGCCCTGGCCAAAGAAGTGAGCCAGCAGGCCAGGAAGATCGTCGATGAGGCCAAGAAGGCTTCGCAGGAAGCGGTTTCGCGAGCAGGGAAGACGGTGGCGGCGGCTGAAATGTCTGCCAGGGCACATGCCAGTATCTTCGAAAAAGCAGTGGACAGGGCCGAGCAGGCCGCTAAGCTGGCCGAGGAGACCGCAGAGGACTCCAGGCGAGCTTTCGAAGAAGCAATAAGACAGGCCGGGGAAACAATGCGGGATACGCAGAAGCAGGCCCAATCTCTGGTCAAGGAGTTTGAGGCTGCGGTAGCCAGGGCCGAGGAGACGGTGAACTCAACAAGGGAGCTGGTCAGGGAATCGCTTAGGGTATCGAGAAAAGCGATAAACCGGAATGAAAAAATGGCCAAATCAGCCCGTGAGGCAGCAAATAAGGCCATGGAAATAGCCGGTGATGCCCTGAATCTGGCTGAAGAGACCGGCAGGGAGACCCGGGGTAACGCTGAGGAGGCTATCGTCGTCTCCCGGGAGGCGATGGAGTCGGCTAAGAAAGCCAGCCAAACGGTTCACCTGGCTGCTGAGGAAGCCAGGAAAGTCTCGCAGGAGGCGGTTTCAGGGGCAGGGGAGGCGGCCAGGCTGGCTGAGAAGACGGCCAGAGAATATGCCAGCGCTTTTAACAAGGAGATGAAAAAGGCCGAAGAGGAAAGAAAATCGGCTCAAGAGGCGGTTGCCACCGCCATAAGCGCCTCTCAAGCGACTATCGGTCGTATTGAGACGGAGAGTGGTGAAGCCAGAGAGATAGCCGAGCAAGCGGTTAAGGCGGCCAGGGAAGCATATCAGCGGGCTGCAAAGGCCGCCGACGAATCAACTGAGATGACAGCAAATGCCTCTCATGAGGCTGTCAGCAGGGCTGATGAAGCCACCAGGTCGGCCAGACAGGCAGCTGAAGAAGCCGTAAAAGCAATTACGCAGGCGGCCAGCCGTGCTGAGCAGATAAGCCAGGCAGCTAAACAATCAGCAGAAGAAGCTGCCAAGTCTTCTATGGAAGCTGTCGACAAAGCGTATGCTGCAAGCAGTCTGGCCATGGAGACGGTTGAGTCTTGGGAGAAGACAACTCAGGAAAAGATAGAAAGGGCAGAGAGAGCGGCTCGGTCAGCCCGGGAGGCTGCCAGAATGTCAGCGGAAGCGTCTCAGGAGGCAATAATCCGGGCTGAGCGGGTGGGCCAATCTGCCCAGAAAGCGGCGGAAGCGGCCATAGAGGATGCCAGGCAAGCCGCCGAAGCCTCGAAAAGAGCTGCCCTGGGGGCAAGTGAGAGCTGGATAGGTGCCTTCAGGGAGTTGCTCGGTGGCACTGGAGAGGTGGACAAAACGACGGCGCGGGCCATCTCCAGGGCGGCTGACTCTTTGAAAAAAATTCCCGGTGAGCCAATCTCCCGGACTGAGGTAGTAGCTGAGCCTCATCAGGAGGAAGAAGCCGAGGCCCTGGCCGAGGAATTTGAGAAAGCAATGGGCAGTGGTGACATGGCTGCCAAGAAAAAGGAAGGCTCTGGAACCCATCAACAACGGGTTCAGTCTCGTCTGGATAAGCTGGCCAAGATGTTCGCCGCCAACAAACCTAAGGCGGATGACGATGAATCGGAGGAGGGGCAGGACTAAAGATTAGGCCATGCGGGCCTTGGTTACCGTAACTAAAGCCTACTCAAGCAGCGACGGAATTTCCTTAAAAGTTTCCCCCATCCCCAGGTGTTCGTAGTCAATTCTTCCCTGCCGCTTCTTAGCCCGGTTGATGTATTCAATGGTCTTGCTGAAGTAGTCCATCACCTTGCTGGAGTTTATAAGCTCGGAGAGGATGACGGTGATATCAACGGCGCCTCTGCCTCTGGGGTAATCACCACTGCGGATGATGGCTTCCGTAGCCATACCCTTGAGAGAAGTGGAGAGGCTCTTGATGAGGTCCATATTCATTTCTTCAGGCGGTGATGTCAATAGATAGAGGGCTTTCTTGGCATCGGTGGGGTCGCACTTCACCGATAGCTCACACAGGGCCTCATCCATCGCCTGAGCCCCCTTCTGGGTTTCACTGCTCTTGTTGCGGAAGTCAAGCTTCTCTTCAAAGGGTAATTTGAAGCGCGGTAACCTGGTTCTGCCGTATCCAATTACGCTCCAGCCGGCCAGGGTTTGTATTATATCTCCGGCGTCCAGCACCCGGGAACCGACGTATTTGGCATTTGTCTCTTCGCCGGCGCAGAGCAGGTTGTAGAATGGTTTGACCACCTGGCGGTTTATCTTGGCCATATTATTCCTGATTGAGAAGTGCTTTCTGACGTATCTCTGGTTGTCAACCAGAAAGACGGCGTCGGCCACCAGATAGGCGGACTTGAGGCAGGTGCCCACATTGTAGAGAGACCTTTCTTCGGTCGTCTCTTCATATCGAAAGGGAAGGGCTATAAGGTTATACACCGGTTTCTCGGGGAAGCGTTCTTTCAACTCCTCGGTTATTACTGAGATGGCGCCGGAACCGGTACCACCGGCAGCTCCGGCGATTACCATGAAGGCGTCGGTTTCGGCGAATCGTTTGGTCGCCCCGATGCTTTCGATTACCTTGTCGCTGTCCTCTTTGGCTATCTCGGCGCCCATTTCATTCATCTTGCCGACACCGTGGCCGCCGGTCCTATTTGACCCGATCAGGACCCGGTGCTGGTAGCCAGACTTGATATAGTGCAGCCCGCTTAAATCGGCAATATCCGTGTTGACTGCTATGGCATTCGTGACGATATAAACACCGCGCTCAACGTGAGCTTTTTTATTTAACAGGGCGAATTCGTCAGCGATTCTGCCGCCGCACTGCCCGCAACCGATAACAAGTAGCTTCACCGTACCCCTCCATGCCCGTTATTATTGTCCAGCCGGGTTTGTTTTAATGAAATCTGCCGTCTCTGGCCTTCTAAGTATACCCCAGTTCTTTCACCACGACAAGAATATGGCCGGGGGGAGGCTAAACCGGCTCTGCCATTACGAAGGATGACGCCTCACGGCCTATTGCCCTGGTTGAGCCGTTAACTTCAATAGTCAGTGTGCCGTCAAAGGGCGTCTTTTCCATTACTTTTACCATCGCCCCGGGGACAAGTTGCAGGCCGGTCAGATGGCGTAAGAGCCTGCTGTTGTTCTCCCTGACGACGCAGACTATTTTGGCCGTCTGGCCTACTTCAAGCTCGGCTAATGGTATACCCGATGTCCTGGGTTGCTCCAGTTTTTTATTGGGGATGGGGCTGCCGTGTGGGCAGACAGGAGGGTTGCCCAGGAACTCCGCCAGTTTATCGGTCAATAGTTCAGAGGTGGCGTGTTCCAGATTGCAGGCTTCCTGATAGACGTCTTCCCAGTCAACCCCCAGGTATTTGTTGAAGAATACCTCCCACAGGCGGTGGCGGCGCGTCAGCTTAAGCACCATCAGACGGCCTGCTCTGGACAGGCTGACACCCTCATAGGGAGCGTAGTTGACCAGTCCTCTTTCCGATAGCCGGTGCAGCATCTCGCTTACCGAGGCCGGCGATACCTCCAGCACTTGTGCCAGGGACGAGGTCCTGACCGGGACTCCTTTTATCTCCTCCAGGACACTTATGGATTCCAGATATTCTTCAACCGTGCGCTCGCTCATAGCCACCTCCACCTGGGGCTGACAACCAGTATAAATTAATGTTATACCTTTGTTTTTGGCAAAGTCAAGTATTTTTCTAGGTAAAACAAAATTATTAATTAGGGTACCCTTGACACAGTACCGGCCGGGTGATATAATGGCGCAGAGATAAGGCTAACCTAATAATTGTATAAGGGATACCTTTCATAAGGCGAGGTAATGGTAACAAAACCACTGAGTGAATTGAAACCAAAGGAGAAGGGGTTGATAGTAAGAGTCTCCGGCAGGGGCAGTATCTACCGCCGGATTATTGATATGGGGGTGGTTGCCGGCACTGAGGTTGAGATGCAGAGGGTGGCGCCACTGGGTGATCCCATACAGATAAAGGTCAAGGGATATCACCTGACGCTGCGCAAGAATGAGGCGGCCAATATAAAGGTTGAGGTCGACTAGGATAAATCCATGATGCCACTCAGCATGGTGACCTCCGGAGAGATAGTTGAGGTGGCCGCCATCAAAGCCGGCTGGGGGCTGCAGAGGCGGCTGACCGAGCTGGGCCTCACTCCGGGTACTCACGTCAGGGTGATAACCAGTCAGCAGCCGGGCGCGGTGGTGCTCGATATTCGTGGCTCAAGGCTGGCCCTGGGGAGAGGGGTTGCCCACAAAGTAATGGTCAAACCGCTATAAGACGGAGTAGTGTTTTGTTGTCGCGCATACTTACCGAATTGAGAAAGTCCACGGAGCCGGTCAGCGAAAAGGAGCTGGCCAGCAGGCTGGAGGTTGACCCTGATGTCCTGGTAGGTATGCTGGAGCAGCTGGTCGGGCAGGGGAAGCTGCGCCGGATAAGGCAGATGGAACCGGAGGAATGCCGGCGGGAGATGGCCGGAGGCGGACTTTCCCTGTACGGGGACCTGTGCGCTTTTTTAGGGCCGGCCCAGACCATTATCTACTATGAGATTGCCCCCGAGGAGAAGCAACATGGCTAAAAAAGTGCTGACAATTGCGCTGGCGGGCAATCCCAACTCGGGCAAGACCACGGTGTTCAACGCTCTCACCGGAGCCAAACAGCATGTCGGCAACTGGCCAGGCGTGACCGTGGAGAAGAAAGAGGGTAACTTGAGCTTTGGCGATTACCGCATCAAGGTGGTTGACCTCCCCGGAGTCTATAGCCTGACCGCCTACTCCCTGGACGAGATAATCGCCCGGGATTTTGTGGTTGACGGCCGGCCGGATGTGGTGGTCGATGTCGTTGATGCTTCCAACCTGGAGCGCAACCTATACCTGGCCGTTCAGCTTTTAGAGATGGAGGCCAGGCTGGTTATTGCCCTTAACATGATGGACGTGGCCCGCTCCCGGGAACACCAGATTGACGTGGGAGAGCTTTCCCGTCTTCTGGGGGTTCCGGTGGTGCCTATGGTCGCCAGCCGCAGCCAGGGAGTGCAGGAGTTATTGAGCACCGTGGTCGATGTTGCCGAAGGACAGGTTCAGATTAATGGCTTGCAGCTCAACTACGGCCAAGAGATGGAAATGGAAATAAGCAAGCTTCAGCAGGTTATTACCTCCAGTTTGCCTTCCTCCGGCTACTCACCGAGGTGGCTGGCGGTCAAACTATTGGAGGACGACGAGGAGATAAC
>DAOWLH010000078.1 GCA_030643515.1 Dehalococcoidia bacterium
GGCACCGGCCAGAGCACCGTTGACGGCATCACCCGGGCAACCAACATACTGTGGGCCGGGAAAAAGGTGGTCGTCTGCGGCTACGGCTGGTGCGGACGCGGCATCGCCATGAGGGCCAAAGGCTTCGGCTCACAGGTAATCGTTACCGAGGTAGAGCCTTTGCGTGCCCTGGAAGCAGCCATGGATGGCTTCCAGGTGATGTCACTGATGGAAGCGGCCCGGGTCGGTGATGTCTTCGTCACCGTCACCGGCGACAAGAGTGTCATTGCCAGCAGACACTTTGAAGTAATGAAAGACGGGGCCATTCTAGCCAACAGCGGTCATTTCAATGTGGAAATAGACATCCCTGCCCTTAAGAGTATGGCCGGCGGAAAAAAGCGCATCCGGCCCTTCATCGACGAGTACACTTTAAAGGACGGCCGCCGTCTCTATCTTCTTGGTGAGGGGAGGCTGATAAACCTGGCCGCCGCCGAAGGCCACCCGGCCAGTGTAATGGATATGAGCTTCGCCAACCAGGCGATGAGCCTGGAGTACCTGGTCAAGAACCGGGGCAGGCTTGAGGCCAGGGTATACCCTGTGCCGGAGGAGATTGATAAAGAGGTTGCCCGCTTGAAACTTGAAGCTATGGGCATTAAAATCGATAGCCTGACACCAGAACAGGAAAAATATCTGGGCAGCTGGGAGGAAGGAACCTAGAAAGGAGACCAAATGACACAAAGCTTTCGCCGAGCGGCCAAATACTTGCTCACCTCAGAATCGGTCACGGAGGGACACCCGGATAAGATGTGTGACCAGATATCCGATGCCATCCTGGACAATATCCTGAAACGAGACCCGCTGGCCAGGGTAGCCTGCGAGACGGCGGTGACCAACGGCCTGGTTCTGGTCATGGGAGAGATTACCACTAAATGCTACATTGAAGTTCCCCGCATTGTCCGTGCCGTTGTCCGCGATATAGGCTATACCCGCCCGGAATGTGGTTTTGATTACCAGACCTGCGGTATCCTTGTCTCCATCAACGAGCAATCCACCGATATTGCCCTCGGTGTGGATAGAGCTCTGGAAGCGAAGACAGGTCCGGCAGCCAGCGAACTCGACCAGATTGGTGCCGGTGACCAGGGGATGATGGTCGGCTTCGCCTGCACCGAAACACCAGAGATGATGCCAATGCCAATATCCCTGGCTCACAAGCTATGTCGGCAGCTGGCCAGAGTCCGGAAGGAGGGGGCACTCCCCTACCTCAGACCTGACGGCAAGTCGCAGGTAACCGTGGAGTACGGCAACGGTCAGCCGAAACGGGTGGACAGCGTTGTCATCGGTGCCCAGCACGACCCCGACGTCGGCCAGGAGCAGATTAAGCGGGACATCATAGAGCAGGTAATCAAACCGGTAGTCCCGGCCCGGCTGCTGGACGATAAGACCAGCTTTCACGTCAACGCCACCGGCAGGTTTGTCATCGGCGGTCCGGTATCAGATACCGGCTTTACCGGACGCAAGATACTGGTCGATACCTACGGCAGCTTAGCCCGGCACGGCGGTGGTGCTTTTTCTGGCAAGGACCCGACCAAAGTAGACCGCTCCGCCGCCTACATGGCGCGCTACATCGCCAAGAACCTGGTGGCCGCCGGCCTGTCCGAGCGGCTGGAAATCCAGATAGCCTATGTTATCGGCGTTGCCCACCCGCTATCGGTATCCATTGAGGCCTTTGGCACAGGCAAAGTCAGCCAGGAGGTTCTAGAGGGGCTGGTGGAGCGACACTTTGACCTGAGGCCGGCAGCCATAATCCAGGCCCTAGACCTCCGCCGCCCTATCTACCAACAGACCGCCTGCTGCGGGCACTTTGGCCGTGATGACCTTGACCTGCCCTGGGAGAGGACGGACAAAGCCGAGATATTAAAGCAGGAGGCGGCGGGAAAGGGATAACAAAGGTGGGAATTAAGGTGGACTTGCCTCAGAAAGAGAAACTTTTCCAAAAATATTATGATAAGCTCATCTGGGAAACTATACATGCACGTGCCCATCTTAAATTGTGGGAACGCCTTGAACACTACAGAGCAAGCTACCTTAAAGAACTTAATCAGGCTCCACACTTTTTCACCTTTACCCTCAAAGCACATCTGGATGATACACTAGTGACTCTCTCTAGGATTTTGGACAGACGCAGGTGTGGAGACCCTTTAAGCATCTGGAAATTTCTTGATTTTGTACACCAAAATTTAGAAATATTTTCAAACGAAGCCTTTTCTCAGCGCATGAAGCAGAAGCCAGATTATGAGAAATATAGCAAGTACCAAGATGAATCTCATACCCCGATAACACAGAAAGAAATTGAAGAAGACAAGCAGAAACTCTTAAGCCTAGAGCATACAATAGATAACCTTACTACTTGGAGAGACAAGGTAATTGCTCATATAGACCGTAGGTTTCTTCTTAGGGGTAGAATAGTATCTCAAGAATACCCTTTGCAACGGCAAAAGCTAGAAGAAATTATTCAGGCACTCGTAAAAATTCTAAATAGATACTCAGGTGCCTATAACTCCTCAATCTATGCTGAGAGATTCCTCGGCGAGAATGATGTCCAAAACGTAATGAACTCCATCCACTTTCACATTCAAGGAAAGAAAAGGCAGTTGGAAGCACTTAAAAAGCAGGCTAGTGATAACTAGTGATAAGAAACAAGGGAGTCAAAGAGGGGCTTCGCCCCTCTTACAAAATATCTTCCCCTTCCCCTTAGTAAGGGGAAGGGGAAAAAGGGGATGGGGTTGCCTAATAAAAGTCAAAAAATGGAAAAGGCTCTCTTTTGCTGGAGCGGCGGCAAGGATAGCGCCCTCGCCCTGCAAGAAATACAGAGAGGCAAGCAGTACGAAATCGTATCCCTGTTGACCACAATAACCGAAGGCTATGACCGGATAAGCATGCACGGTGTCCGCCGGTCTCTGGTAGAACATCAGGCAAAGTCTCTTTCCCTGCCCCTTACCAAGGTCTTTATCCCCACAGCCTGTTCTAACGAACAGTACGAGGCTAAGATGAAAAAAACACTGGCTCGCTACAAAGATGACGGTGTTTCTGTGGTCGTCTTTGGCGATATCTTCCTGGAAGAGGTGAGGAGATACCGTGAAGACCGGCTTTCGCGGCTGGAAATGAGGGGGCTGTTTCCCATCTGGGGGGAGGAGACTACCCACCTTAGCCAAAGGTTCATTGCCCGGGGCTTTGCCGCCATCATAACCTGTGTTGACACCCGAGTTCTGGATAAGAGCTTTGCCGGCCGACTAATTGACCGAGACCTTCTTTCCCGGCTGCCGGCTAATATTGACCCCTGCGGTGAGAACGGAGAGTTTCACTCCTTCGTCTTTGATGGGCCAATATTCAAGGAAAAAATATCCTACGTACCGGGGGAAGGAGTGCTGCGGGGCTCTTTCTATTTTCACGATTTATTATCCACAAAGCAAGGGGGATCAGGCAGATAAATACCCCGATAAAGTTCGGTACCGACGGCTGGAGGGGCATCATCGCCGAGGATTTCACCTTTGATAACGTCCGCATCTGTGCCCAGGCGGTGGCCAGCTACCTCAAGCAGACCGGAAAGGCCGGGCGCGGCCTGCTCATCGGCTATGACACCCGCTTCGCCTCCGAGGACTTCGCCCGTGCGTCAGCCGAGGTGGTAACGGCTAACGGCATCAGGGTGCACCTCTGCACCAGGGCAACACCGACACCGGTAATCAGCTACGGCGTTCCAGCCAAGAAAACCGCCGGTGCCATAGTCATCACCGCCAGTCACAACCCCGCCCGGTGGAACGGCTTCAAATACAAGTCTCAGGATGGTGCCAGTGCCCCCACCGAGGTTATTGACCACCTGGAAAGGAATGTCGCCGCCACTATCGCCAGCGGCAAGATAAAGCGTCAATCAATACTGGAGGCGGAAAACCAAGGGCTTATAGAGTA
>DAOWLH010000027.1 GCA_030643515.1 Dehalococcoidia bacterium
CACCGGCTCTTATTCTCGCACGTTTCTTAAAGACATTCCGGCCCGACCTAGCCATCATCCTTGGAGGATCGACGATCAGCCTAATGACCTCGGCCGATGTTGAAGAAATGTTGGTCTGTAACCATGCAATCGATGCTGTTGTTCGCTGCGATGGCGAGCGTCCGCTTAAGGCGTTACTGGAGCAGAGGCGAGCCGGTAGCTGGGAGCCTACAGAGGTTCCGGGCGTATCGTGCCGGGTAGGGACGAAGGTCATCCATCAGCCTCCGGAAGCGGGACATGGGCTGGACTTTCGTCGGCTGGGTGGTGGCTCTGGTGTGGTCGGTAACAAGGAGATAGGAAGTCACTCCGCCTCTCCCTCATAGCCATTAAAACCGGCCATCTTCTCCAGCGGCTCCCGGTCATGCCGCAAACCCCGGCCCTCTTTATCGGGGTAGCCCACGGCCAGCAAAACGTCTATCTTTTTATCCTTGGGGACTCCCAGTACTGATTTAACCGCTCCTTCATTAAACCAGCCTATCCAGCAGGTGCCCAGCCCCAGCTCCTCGGCCTGGAGAACAAAGTGCTCGCCGGCGATGCCGATATCTATCAGGTAATACCGGGTGCCCCGGAGCAAAGCCCCTACCCTGGCAATGAACTTGTCCTTTTCGGAGACGATAGCCACAATAATCGGCGCCTTCCGGGCAAAGGACGAGATCGAGTAGACTCCGCCAAAAGCAGTGTGGCACAGTCTGTTCCTTGTTTCCCCATCATCAACGACAATAAATTTCCACGGCTGAGAGTTGCAGGCAGAGGGGGCCAGCCGCGCCGCCTCAAGGCACATCATAATCTTATCCCTCTCCACCGGCCTGTCCAGAAACCGCCGGATACTTCTCCTCTTTCTTATCAGGTCCAACAGGGCCAAGGTGTCACCCCCTTCGCTTTAGCTTCAAAGACGCCCCATCCGGGGCCAGGCCGTGGGCGGCCAGCAGCCGCTTATCTGCCAGAATATCACCAGTTCCACCATCAGCCACCACTCTGCCCTGGTCAAGAATAACCACCCGCCGGCATAGAGCCCCGACCAGCTCCAGGTCATGGGTAACTATTATCTTGGTGCCGGCCATACGTTCGAGGACACCAATAAAAGACCACTTGCCCCGGGGGTCGAGGTTGCTGGTGGGCTCATCTATTACCAGGATTTCAGGGGACATGGACAGCACCGTAGCCAGGGCAATCCGCTTCTTTTCACCGAAACTGAGGTGGTGGGGCGAGCGCTTCTCGTAGCCACTCATGCCGACCAAACCCAAGGCCCTGGTTACCGCTTGACGGACCTGGCCATCGCTTAAGCCCATGTTAATCGGCCCGAAGGCGACATCGTCAAAGACGGTGGGTGAAAACAGCTGGTCGTCCGGGTTTTGAAACACCAGTCCCACCCGGCTCCGGGCCCACTTGAGGTTACTTTCATCAATCGGGCTGCCCAGCAGGCTGACGGCGCCGTTGCTGCGGAGGATGCCGTTCAGGTGAAGCAGTAGCGTTGACTTGCCGGCACCGTTGGGGCCGATCAGCGCCAGTGACTCTCCCCGGTATATGGCCAGATTGACATCGATAAGCGCCTGCTGCCCGTCAGGGTAGCTGAAGGACAGGTTCTTTACCGTGATTAACTCTTCCACACCATCTCCCTAGTAGAGCAGGTTAAACAGATTGATAGCAACCAGCGCCAGGGACAGGCCGGCAGCAAAGAGAGCATCCCGCCGGCCGAAGCGCAGGCGTTCCAGGGTGCGGCTGTGCCCGTCAAAACCTCGAGCCACCATAGCGGCATAGACACGCTCCCCCCGCTCGTAGCTGCGGAGGAACAGGGTGCCGACCATGTTGCCCACTGTTTTAATCTGCCACCGCCACTTCCCGCCGAAGCTACGGCTGTCCCTGGCCTGCTTCATGCGCATCACCTCGTCCGTCAGAATAAAGATATAGCGGTACATAAAGGAAAGCAGCATGACCAAAACCCGGGGGAAGCGGAGCCTCTCCAGCCCCTCAAGCAGGCTGGCGAACCGGGTCGTCGCCGCCAGTATGCTCAGGCTGATAATGGACAACCACGCCCTGGCCAGGATATTCCAAAAAATCTGAAGCCCGCTCTGGCTTACCGAAATATGCCACATCCCGATGTTATAGCTGCCGGCTACCTCTCCTCCCTTGAAGAAGGGAATAAGGACGGCCACCAGCAGCACAAAGGGGACAATGACCAGCGAGCGCCTGAGAATATAGAGCGGAGGCACCCGTGAAAGGACAATAAGAACGGCCAGCAGAACGAGGTACATGCCATAGGCCGGCCAGCTATCAACCGGCGTCAGCACCACCGCGATGATGAAAGCCAGAGTCGCTACAAGCTTGCTGCGCGGGTCAAGCCGGTGCAGCGGGCTGTCCCGGTCGCTGTACTGGTCAAGAAAGCTGTGCTTCACTTAAAGCTCCGCCTGCTTCTTCCGTGATATTATTAACCTGGCCAGGCCGTAGGCGGCACCGAAGAGAACAACAGTGCCCAGCCATCCGGCCAGCATTATAGCCAGCGTCTCGTTTTCAATTCCCGGGAAGAGGTAGTCGGCCGCCAGAGAAAAGGGGGACTCCCGGGCAAGGCTGGAAAAACCCTCGTCCTCGGCAACGCGCTCCAGACCGTCGGGCGAGGAAGAGGCCAGAGGAGACACCGTGGCCAAGACCAGACAAAAAACAAGAGCCAGTAACCACCATTTTCTGTTCATAGTTATCTCCTAAATCCTCTGCAAACTTAGCAGGTCAGCCCGGGTGGCCAGCACCAGGCTG
>DAOWLH010000035.1 GCA_030643515.1 Dehalococcoidia bacterium
AAAGGCATCAGCAGCCAGACTGGTTACAATACCAAGGCTGCCAAATAGGTTGGACAAAACAACCCAGGTAGCGCCGCCATCGGTGGTCTTGTAGATGTCAAAGCCGTCAGTGATATAGACGGTATTGGCATCCACGCTGGAGCAGACAATGTCGGTTATGGCCCCAGCGCCAACAAGAGCTGGCAAACCACCAGTCAGTGCTTTCCAGGTGCGGCCACCATCTGTGGACTTGACCAAAGTCTTGCCCGCAGCAGGAGCTAAGCCGCCAACATCAGAGCCGGCATAGATAGCCGCGCCGTTGATATCGATGGCAAAGGGGCCGGTATACGTGTTGCCGTTATCCAGAACCAGGCCGGTGGCAGATGGTGTGGCAAAGGTAGACCATGCCTGGGTACCAGCACTTGCCGGGGCCGCCGTGGTCACTGCCAGACTAACCAGCAATGATAGCGTCAGCACCACTCCTAAAATTCTAGTTATTTTTCTTTTCATCGACCTTTAAATTTTCCTCCATAAAATATTTATTCTACGCCTCTGCAAATAGAGACATATCTTTGTCCCGTTTTACAGAGACAAGATAACTTCTAATTTTCCGTAGTGGAGCTCATAGCCCCCTCTTCCCTTACGGGTCCTGACCAGAGCATCACCTCCCTTCCATAATACTAGTATTCCATATAAATAATACCACGACCTGTCAAGTGGTAACTCTAAACCACAGCTAAAACTATAGTACCGAAGCCTGCTGCAACAAATAATAGCGCACCGGAAGCTGATAAGTTAGGCTATCTTTCTGCCGCTACATACATCATTCATTAAAGCCAGCCGCTACGCAAAAGGCACTGTCTTCGGCTACTTCTCCCGTGACAGGTTGGCCAGAAAGTCGGCATTGGTCTTGGTCTTACGCAGGCGTTCAACAACCCTTTCGGTGGTCTCCGCCGAGTTAACCGAGTCCGCAGCAACCATGGCCAGCATGCGCCTCAGCAGTTGCATCTGCTTCAGGGTATCCTCGGCCAGCAGCAGCTCTTCCCGCCGGGTACTTGAGCGCTGGATATCAATCGCCGGGAAGATGCGCCTCTCCGCCAGCCTGCGGTCAAGGTGCAGCTCCATATTGCCCGTTCCCTTGAACTCCTCGTAGATCAGGTCGTCCATGCGGCTACCGGTATCAACCAGGCAGGTGGCGATTATGGTCAGACTGCCACCCTCATCCACGTTGCGAGCGGCACCGAAGAAGCGCTTGGCCGGGTGCAGAGCCACCGGGTCGATACCACCGGAAAGGGTGCGACCGCTGGACGGCATGGCCAGATTGTATGCCCGGGTGAGGCGTGTGATGCCGTCCAGCAGGATCATGACATCCTTGCCACTCTCGACCATCCGTTTCGCCATATCCAGCGCCAGCTCGGCAACCCGGGTCTGGTTTTCCACCGGCTCATCAAAGGTGGCACCGATGACCTCTCCCTTTACCGAGCGCCTCATATCGGTGACCTCTTCCGGCCGCTCACCAATCAGGCAGACTATCAAATAAATATCGTTGTAATTGGTGGTCGCCGCATAAGCGATGGACTTGAGCAGTACCGTCTTGCCCGCTTTGGGCGGGGAGACTATAAGGCCCCGCTGCCCCCTGCCGATGGGAGCAATCAGGTCTATCAACCTGGTAGACAGCTCTCCGGGAGTCGTTTCCAGGTTAATCATCTGGTCGGGGAATATGGGTGTCAGAGCACCGAAATGGGGCCGGCTCCGGGACAGCTCTGGATTAATGTCATTGATGGCTTCAACACGTAGCAGGCTGTAGTACTTCTCGCCGGCCTTGGCCGGACGGCCCTGACCGACAACATAATCACCTGTCCTGAGGCCAAAGCGACGGATCTGGGACTGGGAGACATATATGTCAGAGGAGCTGGGCAGGAGGCTGCCCTGCCTGAGGAAACCGTAGCCATCAGACATAACATCCAGGACACCGCTGCAGAAGATGTTGCCCTGCTGCTCGGCATTCGCCTGTAGCAGGCGCATCACCAGCTCCTGTTTCTTCAGACCGGTAAAGCTGGACAGCCTGTTTTCCTTGGCCAGTTCCAGCAGTTCCTCCCTGCTTTTGCTTTCCAGTTGGCTGATATCTACCATGATAAACCTCTCCTTAATCCCCGCTGCCCGAAACACGTCGCCAGTCGCCGAGGAAACGCTCGACACCGATGTCGGTCAGCGGGTGCTGCATCATCTGAATAAGTACCTTGTAGGGCACGCTGGCAATATCGGCCCCCGCTTGGGCGGCGACCACCACGTGAAGGGGATGGCGGATACTGGCGGCCAGCACCTCTGTTTTAAGCTCGTGTTTTTTATAGACATCCACGATATCCTTCACCAGCGCCATGCCATCCTGCCCGATATCATCAAGCCGGCCGACGAAGGGGCTGACATAGGTAGAGCCGGCCAGCGCCCCCAGCAGGGCCTGGTTAACCGAAAAGCAGAGGGTCTGGTTTACTTTTATATTCTCCCTGGCCAGGGTCGAAATGACCTTCAGGCCATCTATAGTAGACGGGATTTTAACAAACACGTTCTCCGCCCAGGTAGCTATGTTCCGGGCCTGTTCTATCATGCCTTCGGGATCATTTACCGTTACCTCGGCAGAAACCGAACCGGGAACTATAGAGCAGATTTCCCGGACCACTGCCTTGTAGTCCTTTATCCCTTCCTTGGCTACCAGAGTGGGATTGGTGGTCACACCGCTGACTACCCCCAGCTCTACGCCATGCCTGATATGCTTAATATTGGCTGTATCCAGATAGATGCGCATTTCTTTCCTCCCTCTATCAAGAATTTAAGGGCAGCGACGGCTGGGCCCCTTCTCTCATAATCCCCTTGGCCGCCCCGATAAAGCTGCAAAACAGGGGATGAGGGCGGTTGGGGCGGGAACGAAATTCCGGGTGAAACTGACAGCTGACCATCCATGGGTGGTCCGCCAGCTCGCAGATCTCCACCAGCTCACCGTCGGGGGAGAGTCCGCTATAGACCATACCCGCCTCCTCTAACAAGGAGCGATACTCATTATTGAATTCATAGCGATGGCGGTGGCGCTCATGAATTAACTCTTTGTTATAGGCAGCCGCCGCCCTGGTACCGGGAACCAGGCGACAGGGGTAAACCCCAAGGCGCATGGTGCCACCTTTATCTTTTATCGCCCTCTGTTCCGGCAGAAGGTCGATCACCGGATACGGGGTTTTCGTGGCAAACTCGGTCGAGTTGGGATTGTCCAAACCAAGCACACTGCGGGCGAAATCAATCACCATAACGTGCATGCCCAGGCACAGTCCAAGATAGGGAATCTTGTTCTCCCGGGCGTATTTAGCCGCCTTGACCATGCCTTCGATTCCGCGGATGCCGAAGCCACCGGGGACGATAATACCCTGAGCGCGCCGCAGCAGGGATTCGGCACCTTCCTTGTCCAGTTCCTCAGAGTGAACCCACTCAAGATTGACCGCCCGGTTATGATACATGCCGGCGTGACATAGCGCCTCGCGAACAGAGTAATAGGCATCCTCCAGCTCAACATATTTACCTACCAGGGCAATGTTGACCGGCTCGCAGGGCTCTTTAAGGCAGTCAACCATGGCGCGCCATGGCCCCAGTTCAGTAGCTTGCCCCTTGAGACCCAGCCTGTCGACCACCAGCTGGCCCAGCCCCTCCTCCTCCAGGATAAGGGGCACCTCATATATGGTAGGGACCGTGGGCAGCGGAATGACGGCCTCCCGCGCGACATCGCAGAAGAGGGATATCTTGTCCCGGTGGCCGTCGGAGATGGGATAATCGCTGCGGCAGATAATAATATCCGGCTGGATGCCGATGCGCCTCAGCTCGTTGACGCTGTGCTGGGTGGGCTTGGTCTTGAGTTCCTTGGTGGTATTGATGTAGGGCAGCAGAGTGACGTGGATATAGAGGACATTATCCCGGCCGACATCGTTCCTCATTTGCCTGATAGCTTCTAAAAACGGCTGTCCCTCAATGTCGCCCACCGTGCCGCCAACTTCTATGATGACCACGTCGGCCTGGGATTTATCAGCCAGCCGCCGGAATCGGTTTTTCATCTCGGTGGTGACGTGGGGCACCACCTGCATGGTACCGCCCAAAAACTCTCCACGCCGCTCTTTGGCGATAACGGCGCTGTAAATCTGCCCCGAGGTAAGATTGGAATCGGCGGTGAGTTCAACGTCTATGAAGCGCTCATAGTTGCCCAGGTCAAGGTCGGTCTCGGCACCATCCCTGGTGACAAACACCTCGCCATGCTGATAGGGTGACATGGTGCCCGGGTCAACATTGAGGTAGGGGTCTAGTTTCTGCGCGGAGATGCTTAAGCCTCGGCTCTTGAGGATGGTTCCAATAGAGGCAACCGTTATACCCTTGCCGACTGAACTGACAACTCCACCGGTTACAAAGATGTATTTTGACATAAAGGAATCTGATTCCGTAAACCTGGAAAGCTCAAAATACTATAAGGCAACAGCCAAGAACAATGTCTGAAATCCATGAAAGCCCAACCGGCATGGGGGAGTGAACAGGTTTTTCTGATTATATGCCAGGGACTTACTGTTTGTCAAGTATAGCAGTTACAAATCTATTGTCAAGCACCCCGGCCCGGGGGAAAGGAAAAGCTGCCATTCCAAAAGCCCCCTGCTGCCGGATTAACCGCCATTATTTATAACCGGTTGTTAACTTTCCTATAAATGGTTTGACAATCAATATGCAAGTACATTATAATGGTGTTGCCAGATCAGGCAGGTGAAGACTAAATGGCCAGTAAGGATTATTACAGCTCATTGGGGGTCAACCGGAGTGCCAGCGAGAAGGAGATAAAGCAGGCCTTCCGACGGCTGGCACGCAAGCATCATCCCGACGTCAACCCTGGTGATAAGGCCGCCGAAGATAAGTTCAAAGAAATAAGTCAGGCCTATGAGGTCCTCTCCGACAAGGAGAACCGAAAGAAATATGACCAGTTCGGAGACCAGTGGCAACATGCCGACCAGTTCGCCAGGGCGGGTGGCGGCCAGCCGCCGCCCTTTACTGATGCCGATTTTAGCAATATATTTGGCGGTGGCGCCGGTAGCTATCACTTCGGGGCTGAGGGTTTGGACAGCCTCTTTGATGAGCTGCTGCGGGGCTCCAGGACAGGAACCTATACCAGACGTGCCCCCAGGCGGGGACAAGACATCACGCAGCAAGTTGAGGTTACGCTGGAAGAAGCCTTCGGTGGAACCAGCCGTCTCCTCAGCCTCCGCGCCGAAGAGCCC
>DAOWLH010000061.1 GCA_030643515.1 Dehalococcoidia bacterium
AGGCCCTTGATTAGATCCAGGATTTCAATTTGACGGTTAATACCCCGGTTGGCCGTCGGTTCATCCAGGAGGATGGCATGTGTTTGCTGGGCCAGGACACGAGCAATGACGACGCTCTGTATTTCTCCACCGGAGAGCTCGCTTATCCTTCGCTGGGACAGATGCCGGGTTGAAGTGTTTTCCATGGCCTGCCAGGCAATGTCCATGTCCTTGCGCCCTTCATACTGGAATAGTCCCAGGTGGGGATTTCGGCCCATCAGCACTATCTCAAAGGCAGTGAAAGCACTGGGCAGTAGCGGCATCTGGGGAATAACACCGAGCAAACGAGCCAGTTCTCGCCTCGGTATCCGGGATATATCTCGTCCATCCAGGAACACTTTGCCTGAACGGGGCGCAAGGACATAGCTCAGCGCTTTAATGATGGTTGACTTGCCGCAGCCGTTGGGCCCGACAAGCCCCAGCATCTGGCCGGGGTTTGCCTCCAGCGTAATACCTTCCACGACCACGCTTCGCCCGTAACCGAGGGTAACATCTTGTAAACTGAGTTTAATCATCTTTCTCTAAAAAAGCATTTTTGCCCGGCGGCGTAGCAGAAAAAGGAAGAATGGTGCTCCGAAGATAGCAGTGATTACTCCTATCGGTATCTCAGAGGGTGCTGCCATCGTGCGTGCCAGGACGTCGGCCAGAATGAGGAAAATGGCGCCGCTGAGTATGGACAGTGGTAGTAGAAAGCGGTGGTCGGGCCCCCAGATTAAGCGTACGGCGTGGGGCACGATAATGCCGACAAAGCCGATGATACCGACAAAGGAGACGGCGGCAGCGGTAACCAGCGTGGCCGCTATCAGCAGGATGATCTTGAGTCTTTCCACGTTGACTCCCAGTTGCTGTGCCTGCTCTTCGTCAAACTGCATTATGTTGAGCGAGCGGGCGAAGAGAAGGATTACGGCCGCCCCGATGATAATAATTGGCAGAACAATCCATACCTCTGACCACTGGCTTAAGGAAAAGCTGCCGGTAAGCCAGAACAGAATGCTACGCACCATCTGGCCGCTGGTGAGAGCCAGATAAGCAACGATGGCTCCGAGAAGAGCTCCCAGCGCCACCCCGGCCAGGATAAGGGTGGTTAGCGGCATGGTTCGGCCCACCCGGGCCAGGCTATAGACGATGGCGATGCTGATCAGCGCCCCGGCAAAGGCCAGTACCGGGATAAGACCGATGGACGTTCCGAGCAGGCTAACGGGTAAAAGGAAACCGATAACAGCCCCCAGGGCTGCGCCCTGAGCCACACCGATGAGGTATGGGTCGGCCAGAGGATTGCGAAACAGCCCCTGGTAGGTAGCGCCGGCTATTGACAGCGCAGCGCCAACCAGTCCGGCCAGGAGAACTCTGGGCAAGCGTATCTCAAGAACAATGGTCTCCATGGCATCTGTCCATGTCGGTGTGATGTCAATGAAAGGCAGCTTGGAAATCAGGATGCTGGACGTGGTCGAAAAGGGAATGTCCACACTGCCGACGGTGGTGGCAAAGGATATCACCAGCAGTAACAGAGCCACAAGCCCCAGGATGGCATAGATACGCTTTCTCCAGCGGGGGTATACGGCCTGGTTCCTCCGCCTGCTGTCCGGCGCTGTTCGAGCCTGTTTTGGTGGCATGGTTGAAATCTATCGCTGTTTATTTTTGTTATGATGGGGAACAGGGCTAATACCCTGTTCCCCATCAAGCTGGCTACTCTACCGGGCCGAATATCTCCGGGTGTATCAGCTTAGCCAGCAGTTCCAGTCCGTCAATCATTCGTGGTGTCGGGCGATTGGTCAGGTCGGCGTCGATACCGTATACCCGCTGGTTGATAAGGGCGGATACCCCGCTCAGCCTGGACTCGTTGAAAACAAATTGAAGGGAGATGTCACCCCCTTCATAGTCTTCAACATTGGCGATAATCACCTCAGGATTGACATTGATAACTTCTTCCAGAGCCAGCGTTGGGTAGCCCTCTCCGGCGATGGCGGCGATGTTGCTGCCACCGGCTTTTTCAATCATCTCGTGGATGCGGGTATCATTTCCCACCGACATGATTGGCTCGTGCCAGATGAGATACAGCACTCTTGGCCTCTCCGTTTCTTTGAGATTGGCCGTTTTATTAGCTATGGCTTCAATTCTCTGCTCCATTTCAGCGGTGATTTTATAGGCCGCCTCTTGAGTGCCGGTGAGCCTGCCGATAAAGAGGATGGAATCCATTACCTCGTCAAGGGTCTTGGGTACCAGCGCAACCACGGTGAAGCCCAGTTGCTCCAGTGCGGGAATGACCTCATGCTTGTGGACGTCGGTGGCCAGAATTAAATCCGGGGCTATGGTTACCACTTTTTCGATATCGACTTCGAAAAAACTGCCCACCTTTTCTTTGGTTGACGCTGCTTCCGGATAGTCGCAGGTATCGGTGACGCCAACCAGTCTGTCACCAAGGCCCAGGGCGAAGGCGACTTCGGTGTTGCTGGGGGCCAGAGAGACAATCTTTACCGGTTCTTTTTCTATGGTGACCACCCGGCCCAGGTCGTCGGTTATCGTTATGGGGAAGGTAGTCTCTTCATAGGATGAAGTTGTCGTCCCGGGCACTGGCTGACAGCCCATCAGCAGGACAGTCAGTGTCAGAGATAACAGCACCAGTCCAGTTTTTTTCACAATTACCTCCTGTGTATTTTGGGTAAGGCTTAAAAAAAATCCCTTGCCCTGGGGCAAGGGAATGCCTCATGTCTTACTGAACATGTAACACCTCCTGATCCCGCGGAGTCGTGTTGCCCTGGAGGTGCTGGCGTTCTGGCTGATGGTAACGGATTACCAATCACAGTAGGCGGTACTGCGCCGGAGTCTCACCGACTTGCTCTCCAGCTGAGCCCGAATCACTTCAGGCCCCTCCGGGCTGCCAATATTAAATTGTCGCGAGTGCCGTAAGGTTACTCTCTTTGCCGGTACTTGTCAAGACGGGACCGGGGTCATTGGGCACACAGATTTTGATTAGTAGAGGGTGGTGCTGATATAATAAGTGCAGATATTTAGTGATACTACGGCTGACAACCTGATTCTGGTTATAGCTAACAACTTATGGACAACGTATCTTTTTTAGCAGCTTTCGGTGCCGGATTGGTCTCCTTCGTAGCCCCCTGTGTCCTGCCGCTGGTGCCTGTCTATCTGGCCAGCCTGGCCGGTCCGGAGATTCTTGAACCGGGAGCAAAAATCCGCCGGATGCCGATATTCTTGCATTCCCTCAGTTTTGTAATTGGCTTCTCTCTGGTCTTCACCTTGATGGGGACTCTGGCGGGGCTGACCGGGATTGTTATCAGCCCCCAGTCGGTAGTGGTGCAAAGAATTACCGGCAGCCTGTTGATAGTATTTGGCATCTTCATGCTGGCTGCTTTAAAAATCCCATGGCTGAACTACGAAAAGCGCCTATCACCTCCCTGGAGGATGACTGGTAGCTATTTTCGTTCGCTACTTATTGGCGGTGTCTTTACGCTGGCCTGGGTGCCGTGCTTGAGCCCGCTACTGGGAAGTGTGCTTGCTTTGGCCCTTAATTCGGAAACTGCAGGGCAGGGTTCCTTCTTGCTGGCCAGCTACTCCCTGGGACTGGGGCTTCCGTTTCTAATAATTGGTGCTGCTTTTGGTTTTATTAGCCCGCTCCTGAAGCGGATCTACAGATATTCAAGGTGGGTATATATTGCTGGTGGTGTCCTGCTGATAATTGTTGGCATACTCGTTATTACCAATAACATGGCCTGGATTTCGCAATGGTAATAAAAAAGGAGATTAGCATGTTGAAAAAAATGATAACGGCTGCGGTTGTGCTGGCTGCCCTGCTGGTTCTGGCCGGCTGCTCCTCGCCAGCATCGCAGAATGGCACCGGCCCGACGGTGGGCTTCAGGGTGGGTGACCTTGCTCCAGATTTTGAGCTTTTGAACCTGGAGGGAGAGATGGTTACCTTGAGCGGCCTCAGGGGTAGCCCGGTGATGATAAACTTCTGGACGACTACGTGAGGCTTCTGCCGGGAGGAACTCCCCTATTTAGAGGAGATACACCAAAAATTCTCATCACAATTAATGGCACTAAAGATTGACATCAGGGAGGCGGCTGACACGATAAGGGATTACGTTGAGGATAACAATATGTCCATTCCAGCACTCCTTGATTCCAATGGAAACGTATCAATCAGCTATGGAGTCTTTGGCGTGCCGACTACCTTCTTCATCGATGAAAATGGTATAATTAAGCGGGTGAAGTATGGCCCTTTTAAGAGCGCCGGAGAAATCGAAAACTACCTGGAATCAATAATGCCGTAGCATTATTGACAGGCGGGGAGATAAATATATGGGTGATGTTTTAGATGAAGCCTATGGCATAGTTGAGTGCAAGGAGTGTCCCTGGTATAAATCGTGTGTGATGCCCATGAGGTTCACCGCCGAGGATATCCGCCGTCAGCTGGCGTCTAGCACGCCGGAAGCTGATATACCCCAGCAGGCTGACCTCGGCATTCAGAATCTCATCTCCAGCATGGCAACTGCTGCCCAGAACTCGCTGCTGGAGGGTTGCCCCGTCTTCATCGGGCGTCTGCGTTCCGACTCCGAGCTGGCCCAGAGAGTAAAGAAAATGATGCAGAACTGGGGGCAGGAGAAGGAATAGGCTATAGTTCCTTGACCATATAGCCGGCCTCAAGGGTGTAGCCTAAATCGGTGCGGTAATACTCGCGGGCGCCGACCCCGCTTAATACTGCCACTTGTCCAGCACCGAATTCACCAGAAGCAATCCTTTCCGCCGCCGTCAGCAGTTGCCTGCCCAGGCCTTTGTGCTGGGCAGCGGAACAGCTTCTTTCTCCCAGAGAGACCTCCTGCCCATAGATGTGCAGCTCTCTTATTATGGCTGGTTTGCCGTTGGAGTGCCCCAGTCCGGGCAGGGCTTCTGTTTGCAGTCTCATCCGTAGAAGACCGAACAGAGTCTCTCGCTGGTCTTCGAAAGTCAGCAGAACCTCATGGCCGCCCGAAGCCTCATAGTCCATTCTTACCATTTGGGGTTGGCCTATCTCCCAGCCGTTTTTCAACCGGTGGCCGTACTCACGGCAGCGGATACAGCGGCAAGAGGTCTGCCGTTGCTCCATCACCTTTTTTACGATGTCCCGCAGTGAGTCCCTGAGACCGGCGACAATGAACTTCGATGGTATATCGCGCAGCACCCGTGAGATTCGGACATATTTGGGCACCAGGGCCTTGATGCTGGCTGTTAAGTTAACCATAACATCATCTTCGTACGGCTGGTATTTCCCCTGCTGGTACCAGATCTCAAGCTCGGTGCCGGTAACCACCATGGTCGGGTACAGCTTTAACCCGTCCGGCCGGAAGCGGTCATCACTAAACAGCTTGGCCGATAGCTCCAGGTCGTGCTCCGGAGTCGAGCCGGGCAGCCCCGGCATCCAGTGATAGTGCACCTTCAACCCGCATTCCTTGAGCGCTCTGGTAGCCCGGACTACGTCCTCAACCTGGTGCCCCCGTCTGACCAGACGGTAGATGTCATCATCCAGGGTCTGGACCCCAAGCTCCACCCTGGTGGTGCCAAACTCAATCATACGGTTTATGTCTTCTGTTCGGCACCAGTCCGGCCTGGTCTCAATGCACAGGCCGACGCAGCGGTGACTGCCGGTCTCATTGATGCGCTGTGCCTCTACCAGCGTGGCGGACATTTCACCGTTGAGGGCATCGAAGCAGTTCCTGACAAACTGGTACTGATATTCCACGGGGCTGGCCAGGAAGGTGCCGCCCATTATGATAAGTTCCACTTTATCAGTGGGGTGCCCCATTTCCGAAAATGTCTTCAAACGGAGCTTAACCTGCTCCCCGGCATCGTAGTCACAGGTTCTGGCCCGCAGCACCGCCGGCGACTCTGGCGTGTAGCTCTGTGGTGCGGCTGTATAGGTGGGGCAGTAAATGCATTGACCGGGACATGGCATTGGCCGGGTCATGACTGCTATCGGGGTAACGCCGGAAATTGTCCTTGTCAGCTTCCTCATAGTATACTCAATATCAGTCTAACAGCTTTTATCTGTAGCCACAAATAGTCACCAGGGCGTTTTTACGAAAGGCAGGAGAGGGTGTGGTGGTTAACAGACAGCAAGATGTCTTCAATGAGATAGCTCCCGGCTGGTATAACTTCCGGCACTGGTCAATCTTTGGCGAAGAGCTCAGGGTGCTGGCGCAGCGCTGGCACCAGGGCAAGCTGCTCAATCTCGGCTGCGGCCACGGGGCCGACTTTCTACCCTTCAGACAGGGCTTTGAGCTATACGGGGTGGACTTCTCTCCTGAGATGCTCAAGTTTGCCCGAAAATATGCCGCTAAGTTTGACTTTAAGGCGGAGCTGTCGCTGGCTGATGTCGGGCATTTGCCCTATGCTGACAAGACCTTTGACTGGGCGATATCGGTGGCTACCTATCATCACATCAAGGGCGAGGCGGAAAGATATGAAGCGCTGGTGGAGCTGAGGCGCGTGCTGAAGCCGCAGGCGGAGGCCTTTATCACTGTCTGGAACCGGTGGCAGCCCAGGTTCTGGTTCTCCCCAAGAGAGGTGACCGTATCGTGGCGAAAGAGAGATAAGACCCTGGAGCGTTACTACCACCTCTTCTCCTATACAGAGCTGGAAGACTTGGCCAGGAAAGCCGGTTTTCAGGTGCTCCAGTCCTCCCCCGAGAGGTCTTATCACCTGCCAATCAAGCTCTTTTCACGGAACATCTGCCTGCTGGTCAGAAATGGTGACCAGGATGGCCTGTCCTTCAAAGCACTACCGGTCAAATTGACATGATTAATGGCCAACAACTATGATGGGCTGGGAGTATAATGATTAATAAGACCACCAGGAACAGGAGGTTTCGTCAGATGCTAATCCCGACGATAATAATGGGTGTCATTGCCGTTGCCCTGCTCGTTCTCGCCTACCAGAAGGGAGGCGGAGAGCATATTCTGGGTCTCAAGGCGGGGGGCAATATCCTTATTCAGGTATTACCTCTTCTCATCTTTGCCTTTATCATTGCTGGCACAATTCAGTTCCTGATTCCCACGGAAATGATAGCCAGGTGGGTTGGCCCGGAGTCCGGAATTAGAGGTATCTTTATCGGTGCTGCTGTTGGCGGTTTTACCCCCGGAGGGCCGATGACAAGTTTGCCCATCGCCGCCGGGTTGCTGCAATCCGGAGCGGGTATCGGCACTATGGTGGCCTTTATGACCGGATGGTCGATCTGGGCGGTTACCCGGTTGCCTCTGGAGATAGGTCTGATGGGCTGGAAGTTCACCGCTATTCGCCTTGCATGTACCTTCTTTTTCCCCATACTGGCCGGATTGATAGCCAACCTGTTCTTCTCTAAAGTGAATGTTGTGTGATAAGCTGTATGTCAAATTGTAACCAAGGAAGGTAAGCTATGTTAGTCAAAATCAAATGCGCCGATTGTAACACCGAGGGCACCATTTCCCTGCTTGAAACAAGCTATCAGGGGCCTTATCGCTGCTGGAAGTGCCGGGGGCTGTTTAGCATACAGTTGCATAACGGCCAGCTTAAAAGCTGTGACCCGTTAAGCCAGGAGGAGTTTGAAAAGCTGCAGGAGATAGATGCCCTGAAAAAGAAGTTCAAACGCGATTAGGGGAATCCAGTTATCTAATGGACTGGAGGGTGAAAATGCCGGTAGTTGTTGTTGAGATGTGGCAGGGACGCGCCGTGGAGCAGAAGAAGCAACTGGCCCGAGGGATAACCGACGAATTTGTCAAAGTCGGCGTCCCCCGCCAGCAGGTTCACATTATCTTTAAGGACAACCCCAAGCATAACTGGGCGACAGGCGGCAAACTGGCCTCGGAGGAAGCTGCCGATTAGGGTTCAAGCGCCCGGGCATTTAACTAGCGGGCAACCTGCTTAAGCGGTGAATGCCATTTGTTGTAGTGGGCTCGCTTTAGCTGTTTTAACTTCTCATGGAATGGTGCTGTCCTGATGCTTTCCAAGGTCATTATGACAGCGTCCTCTTTATTATCGGAGTAATAACCGCGTCTCATCCCGACCAGGATGAAGCCATATTTATAATAAAGGTTATGTGCAGCCGTGTTTGAGGCGCGCACTTCCAGGGTTACCAGATGACAGCCGACCTTTAGAGCCAGGTCGATGAGGGCTATGAGCAGCAGTTCTCCAATTCCCCGGTGGCGGTGGCGTTCTCGAACAGCGATGTTGACGATATGGGCCTCACCGGCCATGGCCCAGAAGCCGGCAAAGCCGATGATGTATTGCCCGCCACCTGGTTTCCCTTCGTCCTTGCGGGCCACAATATAGTGGGCTAGCGGGCTATTAATCTCATGGTCAAAGTTGGTTGCCGGTATCATGGTGGGAAAGGCTTCCCGGTCAATATCGGTTGCCTGCGGTAGATCTTGCCGGTTCATCACGGCTATGCTATATGACAATTTTTCCTCTTTATTGATTATGCTTTATTGGTGCTGGCGTTGCGCTCCCTTTCGCTGTAGATACAGCCGCAGTACTGCTGCCGATAGAGGTCTAGCGGCTTGGTAATGTGGCGGCTGTCGGAGTAGCGCTTCCGGAGGTCGGCATAAAGAAAGGAAATGCCCGTTTCGTAAGCCAGCTGCTGTCCTGTTTTCACAAGCAGATCATGCTTCTGGTGGGGGCTTATCAGCAGGCTGGTGGTGAAAGCATTAAAACCACTGCCAAGGGCAGCCTCCGCTGTCTTTTTCAGCCGGAGTTGAAAGCAGTGCTGGCAACGATTGGCCTCATCGCCGACTACGTTCCCGAAGTATTTTGTTATATCGTAACCATTGATTACCCTAAGGGAGAAGTCCATGGTTCTCGCCAGTGATTGCATCGCCTTAAGGCGCTGCTGGTGTTCGGCGTAGGGATAGATGTTGGGGTTATACCACAGAGCGGTTACCTCATAATCCTGACTGCGCCAGTGGTTAATAGTGTAGGCGGTGCAGTGAGCACAGCAACAGTGGACCAAAAGTTTCTTCATCAGAAACTACCACAAAGATGTTTGGGGGGGCTTTTCCCTGTTGCAGGGAAGCCCAAGATGCCGGTATGCCAGCGGTGTAGCCAGTCTACCGCGGGGTGTTCTCTCCAGAAAGCCCAGTTGCAGCAGATAGGGCTCATAAACATCCATGATGGTATCGGCTTCTTCGCTGATAGAGGCGGCGATGGTGTCCAGACCCACTGGTCCGCCGTTGAACTTGCTGATAATGGTATGCAGTACTTTGTGGTCTATCTCATCCAGCCCTATAGGGTCAACCTCAAGCTTGGATAGAGCGGCAACCGCTACCTCCCGGCTGGCAGTACCGTCGGCCATCACCTGGGCATAGTCGCGGACTCGCCTGAGTAAGCGGTTGGCCACTCTTGGCGTGCCCCGGGCGCGGCAGGCGATTTCACGCAGTCCCTCGTCTTCGGCTTTGACTCCTAGAATCTGAGTCGAACGGCTAAGAATAGCCTCAATTGATGCCTGATCATAGAAATCGAGGCGGTAGACGGCGCCAAAGCGGTCTCTTAGGGGCGGGCTTAACTGGGCGTAGCGGGTGGTGGCGCCAATGAGAGTAAACGCCGGTAGCTTCAACCTTCGGCTCTTGGCGCCAGGCCCCTTGCCGATGATAATATCCAGGGCCCGGTCTTCCAGCACTTGGAATAGCACCTCTTCTACAATACGGCTTAGGCGGTGGATTTCATCAATAAACAGCACGTCCTGGCTGCGCAGGTTGGTCAGGATGGCCGCCAGGTCGCCGGTACGCTCTATGGCCGGCCCGGAGGTAATCTTGATACTGACACCCATCTCGATGGCTATGATATGGGCAAGCGTCGTTTTGCCCAACCCCGGGGGGCCGTAGAGCAGAACGTGATCCAGCGCTTCTCCTCTGCCCTTGGCAGCGGCGATGGCGATAGACAGGTTTTCCTTAATCCTGGCCTGTCCGATGAAGTCATCGAGGCACCGCGGTCTGAGGCTGGTATCAAGCGGTATTTCTTCGGCACCAGGTTTTCCCGAAATAATGCGGTCTATTCTGTTTCGCCTCCAAACATTATGTAAAGGAAAGTACCCTCCCCTGCCAGGCTATTATAGCATATCTCAGTCTAAGGCAACCTGATAAAGCGGTACAACGACCTCATACCGGCCTTGCTAAAGGAAAAGCCGCTCTTTCTTAAGAGCGGCTTCCTGATGATAATGGTCTAGCGGCTAAATAGCGGGCTCCCCCGCGCTTTCCGTGGTTTTATTTTCCTCTTCGGCAGCCAGTGGCGTTGTCTTGTTGCCAGGCTGTGTCTTTTCTTCAACTGGTGGCGCTGCTGTTTCTTCAACTGGTGTTATTATCTCAGTAGCCGACTCTGGTTGTTTCCTCTCTTCTTCAGTGACCAGTTGAGGCAATTCCATGCCGGACTCGAGTGATTTCTTCTCTTCCAGTTCTTCCAACTTTTTCGCTTCTTCCTCCTCGGTGGCCTCCTTGCAGGAACGACACCGGGCCGGGATCAACTTGCCGATTATTACATTCTCCTTCAGCCCGTGAAGTCTGTCCACCTTGCCATAAATGGCCGCCTCGGTGAGCACTCTTGTGGTCTCCTGGAAAGAGGCTGCTGCCAGCCAACTATCGGTGCTCAGGCTGGACCTGGTTATGCCCATGAGCACAGTATGAGCTGTGGCCGGCTCGCCACCTTCGGCCAGCACCTTGGCGTTTATCTCCTCGTAGCGAAACCTGTCCATCAGCTCTCTGGGGACGAGGGCAGTATCGCCCGGGGAATCAATGCGGACCCGAGACAGCATCTGGTGGACGATGACCTCAATGTGCTTATCATTTATTTGTACCCCCTGAGAACAGTAGACCTTCTGCACTTCATCGACCAGGTAACGTTGAACAGCATTCTTGCCTAAAACAACCAGGATGTCCTGTGGGTTGATAGAGCCATCGGTGAGCTGCTGGCCCGCTTTGACAACATCGCCATCTTGAACCCGGATGTGAGTAGCCGCCGCAACAGTGTACTCGCGCTCCTCGGTTTCCTCGTACCTGATGACCAGAGTATTCTTCTCAATAACCACCTCACCGGCCACCCGGGCAATCACGGACTCGGCGACCTCGGTGGACGCTTTCTTGGTCCTGGCCTTTGGCCCTGCCAGTGCGCTGCCGATATCCACCCACTGGCCGTTGGTAACGATTGCTTTCCAGCCTGGTGGCAACGGGTACTCGTCACTGAAGATATCGGTACTGGTAACTTTAATCCAACGGCTAGAGTCACTTTCCACGATATGGGCAACGCCGTCGGTCTCTGAAATAATTGCCTGATTTTTGGGCGGTCTGGCCTCGAATAGTTCTTCTACTCTAGGCAAGCCGGTGGTGATGTCAAGCCCGACGACGCCGCCGGTGTGGAAGGTGCGTAGTGTCAGCTGTGTGCCCGGCTCGCCAATGCTCTGAGCGGCGATTATACCTACCGCCGTGTTCATTTCAACCTGGTGGCCTCGGGATAGGTCTCGGTTGTAGCAAAACTGGCAGACACCCTGTGTCGACTCACAGGTAAGGGGACTCCGGGCATGAACCTTGGTGATACCGGCAGCAATGATTTCATCCACTTTGGCTTCATCAATCTCCTCATTGCGGTCAACAATGGTCTCTCCTGTTCCGGGATGGTCTATCTTGCTGGCTGCCAGCCGGCCTATTATTCGGTTGGTAAAAGAGGGCAGTAACCCCTTTCCCTTGGGTTCGGTTATCCAGGTTCCTTCGGTCGTGCCGCAGTCCTCTTCAAGAATAATAACATCCTGGGTGACATCAATAAGCCGTCTTGTAAGGTAGCCACTGCCCGACGTCCGAAGGGCGGTATCAGCCAGTCCCTTGCGGGCGCCATGGGTGGAGATGAAGTATTCCATGGCGCTTAGGCCCTCACGCAGGCTGGACTTAATAGGAAAGTCTATAATCTTGCCCGCCGGGTTGGTCATTAAACCGCGCATCCCCGCCATCTGCCTTATCTGGGAGATGTTGCCCTTAGCTCCTGAGGTGGCCATCATATAGATGCTGCCCTGTTTATCAAGGGAATCGGAAATAGCACTGGTGATGCGGTCGGTCGTCTCCATCCATACCGCTATCAGGCTGTTATACCTCTCATCTTCAGTTATCAGGCCGCGCTGGAGCTGGCCGTCAATGATAGCTGCCCTTTCCTCAGCTTCTTCCAGCAGTTTCGGCTTTGTATCCGGGACTTTGATATCACTCATGGAAATTGTGATTCCCGATCTGGTGGCGTAGTGAAAGCCCAGCTTTTTTAGTCCATCGAGCACTGCTGCCATGTCCTCAGTGTCAGCCAGTAACTTATAGCAATCCGTTATTACCTGCTTCAGGGTTGCTTTATCAATTGTCTGATTATAGAAGGCTATCTCCGGGGGCAGGACCTCATTGAAGATGATACGGCCAACGCTGGTCTTGATTCTCTGCCCGTCCTGCTGTCTGATCTCGACCTCAGCTCTGAGGTCAATGGTGCCGAGTTCATAAACCAGTTCGGCCTCTTCGAAACTGCCGAAGAGCTTGCCTTCGCCTTTTGCCCCCTGCTTGATGGTGGTCAGGTAATAGCAGCCGAAAACCATGTCCAGGGTTGGGGTTACTATCGGCTCACCAGAACTGGGAAGCAACATGTTATGGATGCTAAGCATAGCCTCCCTGGTTTCCTTTACTGCTGCCTTGGACAAGGGGATATGAACCGCCATCTGGTCGCCATCAAAGTCAGCGTTGAAGGCGGAACATACCAGGGGGTGTATCTGAATGGCGCTGCCGTCAATCAGCACCGGTTCAAAGGCCTGGATGCTGAGGCGGTGCAGGGTTGGCGCTCGGTTGAGCATCACCGGTCGCTCTTTGACAACCTCCTCAAGGATATCATGGACCTCGGCTTTGGCTCTTTCCACCAGTCGACGGGCACTCTTTATGTTGGTGGCCAGGCCTTCCTTTACAAGATGGTGCATGACGAAGGGTTTGAATAGTTCTAGGGCCATTCGCCTGGGCAAACCGCACTGGTAGAGCTTTAGCTCCGGGCCGACAACGATTACCGAGCGTCCGCTATAGCCAACCCGCTTGCCCAGCCGGTTCTGGCGCAAGCGTCCCTGTTTTCCCCGCAGCATATCGGAGAGGGATTTTGCCTTGTGGTCGCCACTGACCGAGACCGCTCGCCCTCTCCTGCCGTTATCAATGAGGGAGTCAACCGCTTCCTGGAGCATCCTTTTCTCGTTGCGGACAATGATTTCTGGTGCTCCGATATCAATGAGATGGTGCAATCGGTTGTTGCGGTTGATAACCCGCCGATAGAGGTCATTCAGGTCACTGGTGGCAAAGCGGCCGCCATCCAGCTGAACCATGGGTCTGAGGTCAGGCGGCAGCACCGGCAGTGCTGTCATAATCATCCATTCCGGCTTGTTGCCGCTACGGCGAAAGGCTTCTACCAGTTGCAGCTGCTTTGATGCCTTGCGGCGCCGCTGTCCCGATGAGGAGTGGGTCTCCTGAATTAGCTGGCTGCGCATTTCCTCAAGGTCAATCTGCTTGAGCAGCTTGAGGACAGCTTCGGCTCCCATTCCGGCTTCAAAGACGTCGGCATGGTCGTGCTGGAGATCACGGTACTGGTTTTCAGTAAGTAGAGCCCCCTTTCGGAGGTCTTTCAGCTGTTCTATCCTGGCCGGTAGTTCTTCCTCTAGCTGGCTTTTGGTCTCTTCGAATTCCCGGCGTAACTGGTTGATCTCCTCTACTGTTGCCTTCTGCTCTTCTCTCTCGGCTATTTTCGTTTCCAGGGCTGCCTTTTGCTCGGCTATTTTTTGGGTGAAGTCTTCCTCAAGCTGCCTGATTGCTGCTTGCCGCGCCTCCTCGTCCATCGCATTGACAATGTAATGGGAGAAATAAATAACGCGTTCAAGACTCCGGGTAGAAAGCTCAAGCAATAGCCCGATGCGGCTGGGTATGCCACGGGTGAACCAGATGTGGCTCACCGGGCAGGCCAGCTCAATGTGACCCATACGCTCACGGCGCACCTTTGACCGGGCAATCTCAACACCACACTTGTCACAGATAATGCCCTTAAAGCGTATCCTTTTATATTTACCGCAGGAGCACTCGAAATCTTTGGTCGGCCCGAAAATCCGCTCGCAGAAAAGTCCATCCCTCTCTGGCTTCAGGGTACGGTAGTTGATGGTTTCCGGTTTGGTTACTTCACCATAGGACCAGCTTAGAATCTGCTCTGGCGAAGCCAGTGAAATACGGACAGCATTAAAGTCATTAATCTCAAGCATTCTCTTTTTCCTCTTCCTCGGTCGTTTCCAGTTCTGCCACTGCCGAATCATCGGCTGCTACCGGCTCTGTCGGGGCCAAGCCATCTACCATTTTGGGTTCCGTTTCCAGGTTTGCCGCTGTCGAACCCTCGACCACTGACGGTTCCGTTTCTGAGGTCTCCTTAATTTTCTCGGCTTGAACTACCTCTTCTTCTTCGCTTAATACCTCGACTGACAGGCCCAGGCTCTGAAGTTCCTTAACCAGAACCTTGAAGGATTCGGGTACGCCTGGTGGCAGAATATTTTCACCCTTGACAATGGCCTCGTAGGTCTTGGCGCGCCCGCTGACGTCATCCGACTTGGTCGTCAATACCTCCTGGAGGTTATGAGCGGCACCATAGGCCTCCAGTGACCATACCTCCATCTCTCCGAAACGCTGGCCGCCGAACTGGGCCTTACCGCCCAAGGGTTGCTGGGAAATCAATGAATAGGGGCCAGTTGCTCGGGCGTGGACTTTGTCTTCCACCAGGTGAATTAGCTTCATCATATAGATATTACCCACTGTTATCGGCTGGTCAAAGGGCTCACCGGTGCGGCCATCTCTGAGTATTGTTTTACCAGATATGGGTGATGGCAGATTACGCTCAGAACTTACCCGGTCTACCATCTGTTCCAGTTCTTTGTGGCTGAGTTTCTGGCTGGTAACCCCAAGACCTTCAAGCCACAGGTGGAGGCACGCCTCCCTGGCTTCTCCCTGAAAGTCATCACTGAACACACGTTTGCCATCGACGCCCTTGCTCTTTAGCCACTCCTCGGCCAGTTCCTGGTTCACCGGCGAGCGGCCGTCTTCGGGATCAACAATAACCGCCCCGGCTTTTTGTACCAGCCAAGCCCGAGCCAGAGCATCTTCGATAGCCGTGTCACTGGCACCATCAAAAACGGGGGTAAGCGCCTTAAATCCCAGCGCCTGTGCGCCACAGCCGAGGTGTGTTTCCAGAACCTGGCCGATATTCATTCTTGAGGGTACACCGATCGGATTCAGTAGGATGTCTACTGGTGTGCCATCAGGCAGGAATGGCATATCTTCAGCCGGGGCAATTATGGAAATAACACCCTTGTTGCCATGCCTGCCGGCAAGCTTATCACCCACTGATATCTTCCTCTCCTGCGCTACCCAGACTTGCACCCATTTATTGACTCTAACCGGTAGCTCTTCACCTTCATCACGCGAAAAGACTCTGACATTTATCACCTTGCCCCACTCGCCATGAGGCACCTTCAATGAGGTGTCCTTCACCTCACGAGCTTTTTCGCCGAAGATGGCTCTAAGCAGCTTTTCTTCAGCAGATAGCTCCGTCTCTCCTTTAGGAGTGATCTTGCCCACCAGGATATCGCCCGGCCCCACCTCGGCGCCGATGCGAATAACACCGTCCTCATCGAGCTCACGCAGGCTCTCCTCACCTACGTTGGGTATGTCCCGGGTTACCTCTTCCGGCCCAAGCTTTGTATCCCGGGCTTCTATCTCATGTTTAGAGATATGAATTGAAGTGAATTTGTCCATCTTGACCAGGTGGTCACTGATGATGATGGCATCTTCGTAGTTATAACCGCGCCAGCTCATGAAGGCACAAACCACGTTCTGCCCCAGGGCCAGTTCACCATTATCAGTAGCCGAGCTATCAGCCAGGACCCGGTCTACTTCAACCCTTTCGCCGATGCTGACCACCGGGCGCTGGTTAATGCAGGTTCCCTGATTAGTGCGGACGAATTTTAGCAGGGGATAAACGTCTTCCTGGCCATTGTCGTTACGGATCACAATCTGCGTACCTGTAACCGAGGTGACCTCTCCGGGATTTTTAGCAAATAACACCTGGCCGCTGTACTTAGCCGCATCGCTCTCCATCCCGGTAGCTACCAAAGGTGATTCGGGGCGGAGCAGGGGCACCGCCTGCCGCTGCATGTTGGCCCCCATCAAGGCGCGATTGGCGTCGTTGTGCTCCAGGAAGGGTATCAGCGATGCGGCCACGCTGAATATCTGCTTTGGCGATACATCCATAAAATCAATCTTTTCCGGCGTTGCCCATAAGTAGTGTTCACCCAGTCTGGCTTCGACCTTCTCTTCGGCAAAATGGCTCTTGTCATCAAGCCGGGTATTGGCCTGGGCGATGACATACTTTTCCTCTTCATCAGCCGCCAGATAGGTAACCTCGCCAGAAACAGAGGGGGTTACCTTTATCATGGTGTCGCTGCCCAGCTTGGAGAGCTTGGTGGCCAGCTGGCCGGAGATGGTGGCCCCGTCTTTGGCCAGTATCTTGCCACTGGCACCGGGCACGGCTTCTCGAATTGTCCTTCCCACCAGGCCTTCGTCGGTGGCTGCCATTTCCTTGATAACTATGCGGTATGGAGTCTCCACGAAACCATAGCTGTTAATCCGGCCATAGGTTGCCAGGGAGCCGATGAGCCCGATGTTGGGTCCTTCCGGCGTTTCAATGGGGCATATTCTGCCATAGTGAGAATAGTGGACGTCTCGGACATCAAAGCCGGCTCGCTCTCGGGACAGGCCACCCGGCCCCATTGCCGATAGACGGCGCTTGTGGGTGAGTTCGGCCAGGGGGTTGGTCTGGTCCATAAATTGCGATAGCTGGGAACCACCGAAGAACTCCCTGATGGCTGACACTACTGGTCGGATGTTGACCAGAGCGCTGGGAGTCACCATATCAGTGCTCAGGATGCTCATACGCTCTCTGGCCACTCTTTCCAGGCGTATCAAACCCATCCGGAACTGGTTTTGAATAAGCTCGCCGACAACACGCACCCGGCGATTTCCCAGATGGTCAATGTCATCAGCAGTGTCATCACCGTTGTTGACCATTATAATGTGCCTGACGATTTCAACGATATCTTCCCTGGTTAGCGATCGCTGGCTCTCATCAATCCTTCCCTTGAGCCCCAGGCGCCGGTTGAGCTTATAGCGGCCGACAGCGCCCAGGTTATAGTGCTGGTGGTTGAAGAACAGATTGTTTATCAGCTTCCGGGCGTTTTCCACATTGGGCGGGTCCCCGGGCCGTATCTTCCGGTAGATATCGATCAGGGCCGTCGTTTCATCTACCGTCAGGGCGTCCCGGTCTATAGTTGATTGCACGAAATGACGCTCCGGAGAGCTGTCTTCCTTGACGAATAAACCGGAAAGCTGCTCGTCACTGCTGTAACCGATAGCCCGTAACAGGGTGGTAACCGGAATCTTGCGCTTGCCGTCTATTTTAACGGAAATGATATTCCGGCTGCTGGTCTCGAACTCAAGCCAGGCACCACGGCTGGGTATCAGGTTGGCCGAGCAAAGTGTACGGCCGGTGGTGGCGTCCTCTCCGGCGGTAAAATAGACACCGGGGGAACGCAGCAACTGGCTGACAATTACCCGTTCGGTGCCACTTGTGGTGAAGGTTCCTCTGGTAGTCATTATCGGGATGTCACCGAAGAAAAGGTCAAAAGGCTCTTTAATTTCGCCGGTTGCCTTAACCAGCAGTCTGGCCTTAACGTACAGGGGTGCTGAATAGGTCTGGTCGTGCTGGCTACACTCCTGCTCGCTGTAACGGGGCTCTCGTAGCTCATAGCCGATAAAGCTGAGCTCTAGACGATTACCGGTGAAGTCCTCAATGGGGGATATCTCCTCCAGTAGCTGCTTTATTCCTTCCTCCTGAAAATGACGGAAGGAGTCTAGCTGAATTTCGATAAGGTTGGGTATGTCTAGGACCCGGGGTAACTTGGCGTAAGATTTTCTGGGGGTAGGTGGTCTTTCCACGCTGGGAGTTGCTTGAGAACTAGATAACATTTTTACTCCTTAAATAGGCGTACAAAAGCTAAGCACTACGGCCATGCTAAAGCAAAATCGGATACGTTAGCGGAGAAATATAGATAGGAAACAAATTAGAGGCATAAGCAAAGATGAATCATACCACAAATAATGTAGTGTGTCAATACCCCCAAACAGCTTAAACAGAAGATATGATTGGATTATTAAACATTATTTGTTTTGCAAGCATCCGTCGCCTGAGCTATAATGGTTGTCACTTGTCTACGGAGGAATTTGCGTGGCACTAATCAAGACTGTTGGTCTTACCAAATACTACGGTAAAACG
>DAOWLH010000053.1 GCA_030643515.1 Dehalococcoidia bacterium
CCCGCCCGGTGGAACGGCTTCAAATACAAGTCTCAGGATGGTGCCAGTGCCCCCACCGAGGTTATTGACCAGCTGGAAAGGAATGTCGCCGCCACTATCGCCACCGGCAAGATAAAGCGTCAATCAATACTGGAGGCGGAAAAACAAGGGCTTATAGAGTATATTGACCTGGCACCGCCCTACCAGGCACAGATAGAAAGTCTCCTCGACCTTGAAGCACTACGGAAAGCCAATCTCAAGATAGCCATCGATTCTATGTACGGTGCCGGCGCCGGCTACTTCAAAGCACTACTGAGAAACGGCAACATCCAGCTGATAGAGATAAACGCCGAGCGCAACCCGACCTTCCCCGGCATAAAACAGCCAGAGCCTATCGCCGTTAATCTGGCAAAACTTAAGGCTCTGGTTAAGGAGGAAAAGGCAAGCGTAGGCCTGGCCACCGACGGGGATTCCGACCGCATCGGCATTATAGATGAAAAGGGTAACTTCTTGAACCAGCTCCAGGTCTTCGCCCTGCTCGCCCTCTATCTTCTGGAGGTACGCGGCGAACGGGGCGCCATTGTAAAGACAATAACCACCACCAGCATGCTCTACCGGCTGGGTGAGATATTCAATGTGCCCGTCTATGAGACACCGGTGGGCTTCAAATATGTTGCCCCGCTGATGCTCGATAAGGACGCCATGGTCGGCGGGGAGGAGAGTGGCGGTTACGGCTTCCGCGGCCATGTGCCCGAGCGTGATGCCCTTGTATCCGGCCTCTATTTCCTAGACCTGATGACCAGGACAGGTATGACCCCGTCGCAGTTGCTGGAATACCTCTACAGCAAAGTGGGGCCTCATTACTACGACCGCCTGGATATTGAGTTCCCCGAACCGGAGCGCCAGCAGATGACCGGCCGCCTTAAGGAAAACTCCCCCGAATCCCTTGACGGGGTCAAGGTGGCTAAAAAGGATACCTTTGACGGCTTCCGCTTTACCCTGGCCGACAACTCCTGGCTGCTCATCAGGTTTTCCGGAACCGAGCCGCTACTGCGTATCTATGCCGAAAGCGATAGCCCGGCCAGAGTCAGCCGGCTGCTTGAGCTGGGGGGGAAACTGGCCGGAGTTTAAGGAGGTACAGCTATGAGCACAAACTTAGACGACCCTAAATTATATAGCCGCTACGACCCCGGGGAAATGCTTGCCCGAATCCATGAAGTTCCCCGAATATGCCAGCAGGCGTGGCAAATGGCGATGGCCTTTGATTTGCCCGAGGACTACTCCCGGATTGACAGGGTGGTGGTGCTGGGCATGGGAGGCTCGGCTATCGGTGGTGACCTAGCCGCCAGCCTAGTGGCACACGAGGCCAAGCTGCCCATCATCGTCAATCGCCAGTATCAACTGCCTGCCTTTGTAGATGACCGGACCCTGGTCATCGCCTCCAGCTATTCCGGCAACACCGAGGAGACCCTTTCTTCTTTTGGACAAGCCCTCAAGACCGGAGCCAGGAAGCTGGCTATCACCACCGGCGGTAAACTCAAGGAAACAGCCAAGGAAAACGGGGTGCCTCTTTTTATTTTTGATTACCAGGCCCAACCCCGCGCCGCCCTGGCCTTCAGCCTCCTGCCCATCCTCGCCTTTATGCAGAAGCTGGGCATTACCGGAGATAAATCAGCCGGCGTTGCTGAAATGGTTGAAGTTCTAGACAAGCTGGCACAGGAAATCAACGAGACAGTCCCCGCAGCCGAGAACCGGGCCAAGAAACTAGCTGGCGAGCTTTACGGCCGGATGCCGATAATCTACGGTGGCGGCATCACCGCCGAAGTCGCCCACCGCTGGAAGACACAGCTCAATGAAAACAGCAAGGCCTGGGCTTTTTACGAAGCCTTCTCCGAGCTCAACCACAACGCCGTTGTCGGCTACCAGTTCCCGATAGAGCTGGCACCTTCCGTCGTGGTAGTCATGCTGCGGTCAAGCTACCTCTCAGAGCGGCTCATCCGGCGCTACCAGATAACCGCCAGGCTTCTGGAGCAGGCCGGGGTTCGCCACCACTTTGAGGATGGAGCAGGCAAGAGCTCCCTGGCACAGATGATGAGCCTGGTGCTCATCGGGGATTATGTCAGCTACTATCTGGCAATCCTGAACCAGACAGACCCCTCCCCGGTTAAGACCATCGATTTTCTCAAGGCAGAACTGGGGAAGAGCCAGCCATAAGCATGCCCCGAATTACATGCCCAGCTTTTCGCGCATGCTGATGAAGGCAAGCAGGTTATCGCGGGCTATCATACCTACAATGCGGCCGCCTTCAACAACAGGTAGCTGATTAATATCCTGCTGTGTCAAGGTGCCCAGCACCTTGGCCAGGTCTTCATCCGGCGGCACCCACTTCAGCTTGTCGATGGGCGTCATTACCTCGGTAACCCTGACACCGGACCACTTTTCCCGGGGCACCGACCTGATATCTTTCAGGGTAACCAGTCCCTGTACATGGCCGGCTTCACCCACCGTCAGACAGCGATTCCCGGATGGGAGCACGTATTCGTTGACTAGTTTTTCAATCGTGGTGTCCGGGGCCACCATGACGCAGTCCTGGGTCATAATCTCGGAGGCATCATGGCCCTGCAGCATCTGCTGGATAACAAGCTGACGATAGCTGCCGGCAGCGGCGTTGCTGAGAAACCAGCCGATAAAGGCCAGCCACAACCCGTTGAGCCAGAAGCCGGTAAGCAGAAGCCAAATGCCGGCAAATATGAAAAGGAAACCGATTACCCGGCCGGCGGTGGAAGCCCACCTGGTCGCCTTACGCAAGTTGCCCGTCCGCCACCAGAGTATTGACCGCAACACCCGTCCACCATCCAGCGGAAACCCGGGAAGCAGGTTGAAGACGGCCAGTACCATGTTTATCGAGCCCAGCCAGAATGTTACTGCTCTTACTGCCTCAAACCGCTCGGGTACGGCAAAGAAGATGGCCCCGAAGACAAGCCCCAGCAAAAGGCTGGTTGCCGGGCCGGCGATAGCGACACGGAACTCCACCTTGGGTACCCTCGGCTCCTCCGTTATCTGAGAAACGCCGCCAAAGATGAACAGGGTAATCCCCTTGACCGGTATACCCGATGCCCGGGCAACAACACTGTGCATCAGCTCGTGGGCCAGAACGGAGCTGAAAAAGAGCAGGCTGGTAATGACAGCGGCTATTATCGATGCGGCCGTACTCCAACCCTGATACGTACCCGGAAAGTAGCTCGCCGCCAGCAACCAGGTTACCAGGATGAAGATAAAAAACCAGGAGAAATGCAGCCGTATGGGTATACCGAACAGGCGTCCCAAGGGTATGCCGCCATCAATCACTTCCACAACTCCTTTGTTAATACCTGGAGCCAAGACACTGCTGGCTGTCCTGTATTGAGTTTAGTCGTTGCCCGGTTTATTGTCAATTTCATCTACCCTGATTCCATTGCGCTGGAAGGCAACAAGATGCTATGCTTAAACACTAAATCATGAGCTGTTCCTTTTCCCTGGAGAGCTTTGACCGTCTCGCTTCCCTGTGGGCAGGGTTGCCCGATAGCATGAAACGTGGGGGCGTCTTTGCCCTGCCCGGCTGGCACAAGGCATGGTGGCAGGCCTTTGGCAGCGGCTACAGCCTATTTCTCGGCGTGGTCAGGAAGAACAACGCCATCATTGGCATCGCCCCACTCAAGCTTGGGGGCAAGAAGGCCTCATTTATCTGCGAAAGCCGGGTGTGTGACTATCTGGACTTCATCATCAGCCCGGGGTGGGAAACAGATTTCTACAGCATCCTGCTTGACGAGCTCGTCCGGAGAGGTGTCAACCAGCTTGAACTGGAGGCGTTAAGACCCGATTCC
>DAOWLH010000088.1 GCA_030643515.1 Dehalococcoidia bacterium
TGCCAGCGGACCATCATGTCCTCTATGGTAGCTGTCAGGGCGTGCCCCAGGTGGAGCTCGCCGGTTACGTTGGGCGGCGGCATGATGATAACAAAGGGCCTCTTTTCCGTGTCTATTTTGGGCTTGAAGTAGTCCTTTTCCAGCCAGAACCGGTACCACTTTTTCTCAACTTCAGCCGGCTGATAGGCCCTGGGCATTTCATCTGGTGTTTCTTCTGTCATTCCTACCTCTTGGTAATCTGGTTAACAACCTCACCCCCTTGTCCCCCCTTGTAAGGAGAGAGGGGGAGGGAAAATAAGAGGGACTTCGTCCCTCTTAGACGCCCTGCTCCATAATCAACAGTTGGTTACGGCAGAGGCAATGCCGCTGCTGCCATAATAATCGTAACCACGGCTATCAGGCCCCAGAGCGTGAGAAATACATAAAATAACTTTAACTTTCCAGGTGCACCAATACGAATTCCCCTACGTTGTAATGACATGCGAGTTGCAATACCGCGCCCAGCAAAGTACAGGTAGCTACCACCACCTACCAATCCAAAATAAGCCCACAATGTATTGTTCAGTATTAGCAGTATACCCGTCACAGGTAACGTCCAGAGAATCATTGTGTCCCATATTGCCTCACCACGCACATCTGCATAGAATGCCGTATCTACCTCTGACTCTTGCTCAGTCAATTCTAACTTGACGGCTAATTTCGGTGCAAATGTAGTGATCGACTGCCCCAGCCAACATACCAACAAGGTAAATATAATAAGAATCACTCCCCAGAACAATTCCATATCCTTATCTCCTTATTAGAGCTCATGACAAGAAAACAGTATCAAAGTGAACCAGTGTCCATACAATATATGCTAGTCCTAGTACTGCACCAAATGGAAATACGATGAACCAGTTTAAAGTAATTTTCGGGTTTTCGAAACGTAAGCTTGTAGCGGTCGCCATTACATTGGCCCATAGAAACCAGAAGCAAGCCAAGCCAGTAAGATAATAACCAATTCGCCAACCCACGAATATCAAAGTTATGCCAATAATTGCCACTGGAATCGCGATGGTAATATCAGCCAGCGCAATACCATAGAAGAGCTTCTGTTCATGCCAGTCATCAGCTGACCCATCCGGATTCTTCATGGATTTTCCACGCAACACCATTATTTGCCATCTAAGAATAGGAATACATATAAGTCCGAATAAGACAATAATGATATATAAAACGACTTTACTAATTAAAGGTATCTCCATATTGACCTTCCCGCATCTATCAGTAACACCTTCCCACTTCCTGCTTCTACCTCTTACCCAAAATCCCCGCCACCCTGTCCAGTACCCTGTCCGCCACCTCTCGCTTGGTCATAAGGGGCAGGTCTTCAATCTTGCCGTTTTTATCAATTATGGTCACCTTGTTGCTATCGGCGCCGAAGCCGCTATCCTTTTGGGTGATGTCGTTGGCCACTATAAGGTCAAGGCCCTTGGCCTCAAGCTTCTTTCGGGCGTTGGCGATAACATCTTCGCTCTCGGCGGCAAAGCCGACCTTGATAAAGCCGCCCTCTATTTCGGCCAGGATGTCCGGCGTCGCCACCAGCTCAAGGTTCAGCCTGGAGCTTTTCTTAATCTTGGCCCTGGCTACCTCCTCCGGCCGGTAGTCGGCCACCGCCGCCGCCATTATCAGGGCATCGGCACCCTTGACTGCTCTGGTCACCGCCCGCTTCATCTGGAGGGCGGTTTCAACGGCAATAACCTCGACCTCAGCCGGGGACGGCAGGCTGGCGGCAGTAACCAGTGTTACTTTAGCACCTCTCTCCCGGGCTACCCCGGCCAGGGCGTAGCCCATCTTCCCCGATGAGCGGTTGCCGATGTAGCGTACCGGGTCAATCGGCTCGCGGGTGCCGCCGGCGGTAACCACAATTTGCCTGCCGGCAAGGTCGCTCTTCCGTTGCAGCACCTGCCGGATAGCATCTATAATCCTGTCAACTTCAGCCAGGCGGCCGGTACCCGTTTTGCCGGAGGCCAGCCGGCCGTAGCCGGGTTCAATAATAACAAAGCCCCTTGCCTTGAGCCTGGACAGGTTCTCCTGGGTAACCGGGTTGCGGTACATGTTGTCGTTCATTGCCGGGGCGATGATGACCGGAGCCCTGGTGGCCAGCACGGTGCAGGTGAGGATGTCATCGGCAATACCGCTTGCCAGTTTGGCGATAATATCGGCCGTCGCCGGCGCAATGACCACCACGTCGGCGGCTTCTGCCAGGGACACGTGCTCGATGCTGAATTCTGAAGCCGGTTGCCACATACCGGTAACTACCGGCCGGCCGGTGATGCTGCTCAGGGTCAGCGGAGTGATGAATCTGGTAGCCGCTTCGGTCATAACCACTTCAACGCCAACCCCGGCTTGAGTCAGTTTGCTGGCAAGGTCGGCCGCTTTGTAGGCGGCGATGCTGCCGGCTATACCCAGAACTACCGTTTTTCCTTCAAGCAACATGACCTCCTGGTTAAGAAAAATCTATCATAGTTCACATACTGTTCATCTCATAGATGAGCCTGAGCCCGATTAGCGTTAAATCGGGGTTTACCACGTCAATTACAGCGGTCTCTTTAGCTATCAGCTCGGCATAACCGCCGGTGGCTATCACCTTAGTCTTAGCCCCCAGTTCCCTTTGAATGCGGGCGACCATGCCTTCCACCAGCCCGACGTAGCCGAAGACAATGCCGGATTTCATGGCGTCAATGGTATTGGTCCCGATGACGTGGTCGGGCCGGCTCATTTCCACTCTGGGCAGCATGGCTGCCCGCTGGAACATGGACTCGGCGGCGGTGGCCATTCCCGGGGCGATGGCCCCGCCAATATATTCGCCCTTCTCTGATATGGTGTCGAAGGTGGTGGCCGTGCCCAGGTCAACAATGATAAGCGGGCCACCGTAGAGGTGGTGAGCAGCGGCGGCATCAGCAATTCGGTCAGCACCGACCTCCCTGGGGTTATCCATGCAGATACGCACCCCTGTCTTGACCCCGGCGGCGACCACCAGCGGGGAGATACCGAAGTAGCGCCGGAACATCTCTTCGTAGGTGGCGGTTAATGGCGGCACCACGCTGCACAGGGCGATTTTATCAATGTCGCCACTGTCCAGCCCCCGGTTACGCAACAGGCTGATGAGCAGCGAGGCATACTCATCGGCGGTGCGGTTGATGACCGTGCCCAGGCTCCAGGTAGCCTTTAGCTCCTGGCCGTCAAATACGCCCAGTGTGGTCTCGGTATTGCCGATATCAACTGCCAGCAACATATTGTTCTATGCCCTCTTAAGTCCTTTGATAACTCTGGGCAGCGCCGGCAGCAGGTCGCCGGCGACCATGCCGGCATCGCCCATCTCGGCTTTTACCGCTTCCCCCGCCTGGGCGTGCAGCCAGACTCCCAGACTGGCGGCGTCGAACAGGGAAAGGCCCTGTGCCACCAGCCCGGCGACCACTCCGGCCAGGACATCGCCGGTACCGGCCGAAGCAAGGCCGGGGTTGGCTATCGGGTTGATGCGGCAACGACCTTCTGGGGCGGCGATAACAGTGTATGCCCCTTTGAGGATGACTGTTTTTTGCCACTCGGTTGCCGTTCTTTTAGCAGTGCCAATCCGGTCGGCCTGTATTTCGGGCACCGGAATACCGGTCAGCCGGGACATTTCGCCGGGGTGCGGTGTCAGGATGGCGTCTGTGGTCAGCGTATGCCACCACTCCGGTGTCTTAGCCAGAATGTTAACCGCATCGGCGTCAATCACCGGCGAAGGTGGGGCTTCCCTTGACTGGAACAGGATTGAGTTCACCAGGTTCATGGCCGGTTGGCTCAGTCCCAGCCCGCAGCCCAGGAGCAATGACTGGTAGTTTTTCATCTCCGATATTATCAGGCTGGCAGCTTCATCGGAGAGGACACCGGGACTGGACTCGGGCAATGGCAGATAGGTGGTCTCGGTTAACTTGGAAGCCAGAATCGGTTGCAGGCTTTTAGCCGTGGCCAGAGTGACCAGGCCAGTGCCGACCCGCATGGCACCGCTGCAGGCCAGGTAGGCGGCGCCGATGTAATTCGTTGAGCCGGCAACTACCAGAACCCGGCCGAAGCTGCCCTTGTTGGCGTCTATGGGGCGTGAAGGCAGGGCTTTCCTTGCCCA
>DAOWLH010000076.1 GCA_030643515.1 Dehalococcoidia bacterium
AGCCTGGCTACCGCTGACCAGATTGAGCCACAGGCCAAGCCAGATAAGCCCCGGGATATAGATGAGAACAAAGTTAGCTACCAGCATCAGGCCAAGCATGCCGAAGAAGCCTCTTGACCGAACATATTTATCGGTAAAATAGCCCAGGAAGAGAGTCGCCAGGATAAAGCCGACCAGGTATCCCCCGGTTGCTCCCAACCCGCTAGCCCAGCCGGCAAACCAGGGAACCCCCAGGACACCGAGCCCGGCATACATCGCCATGCTGGCACCACCCCACCACCTCCCCAGCAGAACACCGGCCAGCAGTACAGCAAAGGTCTGCCCGGTAATCGGCACCGGACCTAAGGGAATGGGAATCCTGACCTGAGCAAGCAAGCCTGTCAGACCGGCAACGCCCAGTGCCAGAACCAGCTTCCAGGGTATGCTTAGCTGATATCTCCAACGAAAGATATCATATCTGGCCTTACTTATTGCAGCGACCATCTCCATAATTTATCCTCCATCAATCACTACATAGTGTGTTGCCGATAAGAACCGATTGTTTCGGCTAGGCACGCGGTTTCCGGTTACCAATAAGGGAAAACTCTATGTTCTTGTCACAGTGGGGACAGGTTATATCAAGGACGATGGGCTGGTTCATGACCCGCTCAATCACAGCGGAGACCATGCTGTCAAGATTATCCAGACGCTGATCAAACATGTCCAGGCGCTTTCTCATGTTCTCCGTTTCGGATGCGTGTTCTCTTTCTTTAAGGTCTGGCTTTTCTTTGGCCAATTACATCCTCTCTTGAACCTTGTAGACGAGACATATTATAAGGAACATTAAAACGTATGTCAAAAAAATTTCCCCGGCAGCCATCCCGATACCCTATTGATTTGGCACCAGGCAACACGTATACTAGTCAATAATCAAGCTGAAGGAGGCAAACCAGATGCCTGAGGTTGAGGTCGGTAAAGTTTCTGACTTTTTCGCCCGACCAGTGGTTGCCGGCATTGAGCTGACAGCACCCCTAAAAATCGGTGACACCATCCATATTCAAGGTCATACCACTGACCTGGAACTGACCGTCGATTCAATGCAGATAGACAACGTCAATGTCACCGAAGCCAAGGCAGGGGATTCTGTTGGCATCAAGGTCAACGACCGGGTTAGAAGAGGCGACAACATCTACAAGGTCACTGACTAGCGCTAGGCTAACCCCTTAAGCAGGTTGGCCATCTCAATGGCGTTGACGGCGGCATCAAAACCCTTATTGCCCATTTTGGTGCCAGCCCGCTCAATGGCCTGCTCCAGGGTATCAGCAGTAATCACCCCGTGGGTAACCGGCAGCCCGGTCTCCATGGTTACCCGGGCGATGCCCCTGCTCAGTTCGGTGGCAACATAATCAAAGTGAGGGGTGCCACCGCGTATCACGGCACCGAGGCAGATAACAGCATCATACTTCTTGGTCTGGGCCAGTTTTAGAGCTACCAGTGGAATCTCGAATGAACCCGGTGTCCAGGCAACATCGATGTCCTCTTTGCTTACCCCGTGACGAAAGAGGGCATCCTCGGCCCCTTCCAGCAGCTTCTTGGTAATAAAATCGTTGAAACGAGCAACAACCAGCCCAAGCTTGAGCCCCTTACCCAGCAGCGTACCTTCATACGTCCTACTCATTAGCGCCTCCTTTACAAGTTATGTTGATTTCTGACTCTCTTTCGCCTCCGTGATTTCCAGGAGGTGACCCATTTTCTTCTGCTTTGTCTCCAGATAACGGCGGTTGTGGGGATTAGGCGGAACGATAATGGGCACTGTCTCCACCACCTCAAGGCCGTAGCCTTCCAGACCGATAACTTTCTTGGGATTATTGGTTAGCAACCGAATTTTGCGCAAGCCAAGGTCAACCAGTATCTGGGCACCGATGCCGTAGTCACGCAGGTCAGGCTCGAAGCCCAGAGACAGGTTGGCCTCTACTGTATCCAGCCCCTTGTCCTGGAGGGCATAGGCACAAATCTTGTTATGGAAGCCGATGCCCCTCCCTTCCTGCCTCATATAGAGGAGAACACCCCGCCCTTCCTGGGCAATGCGCTGCAGGGCCAGCATCACCTGGGCACCGCAGTCACAGCGCAGGCTGCTGAAAACGTCGCCGGTGAGGCACTCACTGTGAACCCGGGCCAAGACCGGCTTCCTGGTTGAGACATCGCCCATCACCAGGGCCAGGTGCTCATCGGTATCAATATCGCTTTTGTAGGCGACGACAACAAACTCGCCGTACTTGGTGGGCAGATTGGCTTCGGCAACCCGGTGCACCAGCTTCTCGTGGCGGCGGCGATAGGCAATAAGGTCAGCTATGCTGATTATATTGATACCTTGCTTTTCTGACATTTCCTCCAGCTGAGGCAGCCGGGCCATGGTGCCGTCTTCATTCATAATTTCGCAAATGACGCCGGCCGGATAAAGGCCGGCCAGCCGGGCCAAATCAACTATGGTCTCGGTATGCCCGGCCCGCGCCAGGACACCGCCTTCCCTGGCCCGGAGGGGAAACACATGCCCCGGGCGAGCTATGTCCTCGGCTTTGGTAGCCGGGTCTATGACAGCCTTTATCGTTTCCGCGCGGTCTTGCGCCGAGATGCCGGTACTCACCCGATGTTTGGCCTCAACGGAAACAGTAAAGGCAGTGCCGAACTTTGAGGTATTATCACCGACCATCATCGGTATCTTAAGCTCATCCAAACGCTGGCCGATTACCGGCAGGCAGATTAGCCCACGGGCGTGACGAGCCATGAAATTGATCGCCTCCGGAGTAACCCCCTCGGCAGCTAAGACCAGGTCACCCTCGTTTTCTCTAACCTCGTCATCAACAACGATGAGGAACTTGCCCGCTTTTATATCCCTGACTGCTTCATCGATACTGGCGAATCCCATTACAACTTGTCACCAAACAATGACTACCCGGTTACAAAACCGTGCTCTTCCAGGAAACTAATGGTTAGTTCCGGATTTTGGCTGCTACTGAACCGCTCTATATACTTGGCAATTATGTCAACTTCAAGATTGACCAGGTCGCCCATCATTCTATCACCCAAAGTGGTGTTCTTCAGGGTATGGTCAACAATTGCAACCTCAAAGGAGGCGTCATCCCTGGCCGATATGGTCAGACTGATACCATCTACTGCGATAAAACCCTTGTCCACTACATAACGCATCACTTCGGGCGGAGCCGCGATGCTGATCACCGTCGTTTCATCTGTCTTTCGGATAGAGGTCAGCTTGCCGGTCGCATCTACGTGCCCCTGCACCAGGTGCCCGCCCAGGGGCCTGTCTAGAGTCAGCGGCTTTTCCAGATTAACCCTGTCCCCGATATTGAGCAGGCCCAGGCTGGTCCGGTTCAGCGTCTCCAGCATAATGTCAACTGAGAAGGAGCCGCTGCCAAACCGGGTTACTGTCAGGCAGGCGCCATTAACGCCGATGCTGCCACCCAGCTCTATCCCCCGGAGCACCCTGCCGGCGGCAACAACCAGACTCCTGGCCGATATAGAACTCACTACGCCCACTTCTTCAACTATCCCGGTAAACATCACTTATCCCTAACGTATCCGCTGACCATGATATCCGGGCCGATTTTTTCCACGGTAACACGCCCGAGCTTCAAAGAGTCTACCACTTTAGCAACACCTTGGCCAGCCACCGGCGTCCTTGCCTCTCTGCCACCGATGATAACCGGGGCGATAAAGGTAATTACCTTATCCACCAGCCCCTGGTCGAAGAGAGCACCCAGGAGAATACCGCCACCCTCAACCAGAACGCTGGTAATCTCTCTCTCGCCCAGCTCCGCTAACAGCTTTTCCAACTCTATTTTACTTTCTGTTGCCGGCAGTTCCAGCAGTTCGGCACCCAGCCTGGTCAAGGCAGCCACTTCACCCGGTCTGGCCGGACGGCCCAGCACCAGCAATGTTTTGCCCGTTTCACTGAATATCCGTGCAGTAGGTGATATGCGACCCTTACCATCGACAATCACCCGTAGCGGCTGCCTCACTACTGTCCCACCACGACCACCACTACAGCGGGCGGTAAGGTGCGGGTCATCAGCCAGCACGGTATTGGCCCCGACCATAATGGCATCGCTGGTGGAGCGCAGGTTATGGGCATAGCACCTGGCCTCTTCACTGCTAATCCACTTTGAATCACCGCTGTGAGTGGCTATCTTACCATCCAGGCTCATGGCAAACTTCACAGTAACGAACGGTAGACCGGTGGTGATGAACTTAACATAGGCCTCATTAATATCCCGGGCTTCCCGCCCGTGCTCACCGACGACAACCTTGATGCCGGCTTCTTTAAGAGCTTCCTTGCCCCGTCCTGAAACCAGTGGATTGGGATCAATCATGGCCATATGAACTTCGGTGATGCCAGCCCCAACGATTGCCCGGCGACAGGGAGGCGTCCGACCAAAGTGGCAACAAGGCTCCAGGGTAATATACATAGTACCGCCCCTGGCTGCCTCTCCGGCCTGTTCCAGCGCCATTATCTCGGCATGGCTTGAGCCTGGCTGCTGGGTATAGCCCTGCCCGGCGACCACGTTGTCCTTGACCACCACCGCACCCACTGCCGGGTTTGGACTAACCTGCCCCAGAGCCAATCTGGCCAGAGATAGCGCCTGAGCCATGTAATCCACAGCACCATTCTAGCACCACCTTTTTTCAAAGTGCAAATTATCAGCAAAAAACGGGGCCGGCTTAGCACCGGCCCCGCATTGTACCAGGCTCTTCTGCTATACCCGTCAGCTGATGCTATAGACCACCTGAACGGTTAGCTGAATCTCCAGTTCTCCCGGGCTGATTGCTGTCTCCTCTGCCGGAAGCCCCCCCGCTATATCAGCCCCGCGGAAGACGATGGGGGGTACATAACCGACATATTCATTGATGTAGCTTGGCTTACCCAGTTTTACTCCGCCCAGGTCAGCCAGCTGCTTCGCCCTGGCCTCGGCATCGGCCATGGCTGCTTCCCGCGCCTCTTCGTTGTATGCATCGGGGTCATCCACGGTGAAACTGATGCTGTTCACCCTGATGCTGTCACCGCCGGCAACTACAGCAGCATCAATTATACCACCGGCATCATCAATATTACGGATTTTAACGTTTACTGTGTTGATCACCCGATAACCAATGAGTGTCTCCCTGCCCTCATCAAAACTGCGCACCGGCTGGACACTGTAGAACTGGGTCTTGATGTCCGCATCTTCAATGCCAAAACCAGCCAGGGATCCCATCACGGCATCCATGGCCTGGGCGGCTTCCTGCTGGGCCTCCGCTACCGTTGCCGCCTGAGTTTCGACGCCGAGGCTGAGCATGGCGATATCGGGGACAACAGTAACTTCACCGACACCCGTCACCCAGATTCCGATGTTCTGCTGGCTTAAGATGGTACCACTTTGATCCTGCGTGCCCGACCCGGAACCGAAATAATCACTACAGCCGACTACACCAAGAGTGATAACCAAAAGTACCAGGCTAAAAGCCAGTAATAGTCTTTTCTTCACATTGACCTCCTAGTCCGTTCTGTTTTACTACTATGCTATAACGAAAGAAAAATAGGTTTGGTTAGTCCATTATACCCCGAGCAGCAAATATCTGCCAGTATATGCCCGTGATTACCCCGCCTTGACTGGCAAAGCTGAGGGAGGGTAGGGTATAATTGATTTGAGCAAAGGGAGATGGCATAAATTGAAGTCTGTTGTCCGTGAAATCCTGGTAACACTGGTGCTAGCCATTGCCATTTTTCTGATAATCCAGGCCACATTACAGAGCTCCATTGTTCTTGGCTCATCCATGGAACCCGGCCTGGAGGACGGCGACAGGTTGCTCATCAGCAAGGTAGTCTATTTTTGGGGTGAGCCGAAAAGAGGCGATATCATCGTCTTCAGCCCACCGGGGAACCTGAACTCAGCGGAAGACTTTATCAAGCGCATCATCGGTATGCCCGGGGAAGTGGTTGAGATAGACGGCGGCATCGTCTATATCCACCAGCCGGATAGCATCATTATGGCGCTGGATGAAAACGAATACATAGTCTCCCCGGCTGTAACTTCCTATACCAGCGGCATCATCCCGGCGGACAGCTATTTTGTCCTTGGCGACAACCGAAACAACAGCAATGATTCCCGCAACGGGTGGTTAGCAGAGCGTGATGACATCGTTGGCAAAGCCTGGTTCACCATCTGGCCCAGATCCAGCTGGGGCCTGGTTTCCAACCACTCATTTCCTTAACCAGGCATATATTCTAAGGGAGAAACCAAATAAACAGTAACGCCGAGGAAATCTTCAGGAAATCAGGAGCAATACTTGAGGGGCACTTCCTGCTCACCTCCGGGCTTCATTCTCCCGTATACTGGGAGAAGTTCCGGGTTCTTCAGTTCCCCAACTACACCGAGCAGCTCTGCCGTATGATAAGCGCTCACTTCGCCGGACAAGGTATCGAGGTGGTTGCCGGCCCGACTACCGGCGGCATCATACTGGCCCACGAAGTAGCCCGACAGCTTGGGGTACGGGGCATCTTCGCCGAAAGGGAAGGGGATAACCAGCGAGCCTTCAAGCGCGGCTTTGGTGTCAGCCCCGGCGAAAAGGTGCTGGTCGTTGACGACGTTCTGACTACTGGCAAATCCATCCGCGAGGTTCTGTCCCTGGTTAGCGAACAGGGTGGCAAGGTTACCGGCATTGGCGTACTGGTTGACCGCTCCCAGCAGGAATATGACTTCGGCCACCCCTTATTCAGCTGTCTCCGCTCTATCACGCCAACCTATAAGCCACAGGAATGCCCCCTGTGCGCTACCGGAGTGCCGCTGGTCAAGCCGGGCAGTAGCCAGGCTCAAGACAAGTAGTCCAAAAAACCGCAGGCCAAGCTGCACAGGAGGTTCATCATGGAGCCCGGATTGCTGGTTGCCATCACAGTGGCTGGTGCTATTTTTCTGGTTCTTCTGTCCTACTGGCTTATCAAGTGGCGGTTCGAAAACAGGTTCCGGCAGTGGCAATATACCGAGCGCCAGACCCTGGAGCAGGAAAGAGAGAGGATACGCCGGACAGCTATCACCCAGAGCCGGGCAGTGCTGGGTGGCAAGTTCGTCGAGCAGTTGACTCCCTACCTGCCCCAGTTCCGGTATGACCCCACCGAAGCCCGCTTCATAGGCAGCCCGATAGACCTCATCGTCTTCCCTGGGCTGGCCGCCGGGGACCCCAAGGAGATCGTCATCATGGAGATAAAGACCGGCAAGAACTGTCAGCTCACTCCACAGGAGAGAAAAATACGCCAGTTGATAGAAGAGGGCATGGTCCGCTGGGAACTGATTGAGCATGGCGAAGAGCACTCTTTTTAATGTGTGAGTTCTATCTAGTTAAATAGAGGAAGTGGCAGAGCCTCAATCCTGCCCGTCTTTCAAGTGTGTTGTGAGTGTTAAGATACTATCATCAAGGGAACACTGTGGCCACAAACCTTGTTAATTCACCCGTTGAGCCGTTTACGCCGTTTCAAAGCACCCTCTACTATCCTGGCAGTCTCCAGAGCAACTTATGACCATATAAGTATCGTATTTGACTATAAGCGGTATAATAGCAATTAGTACCTAATCATGATAATTCCACGCAATAATCATGATTTTCATATTCCCTTATTAGGAAATCATCAATAAAGGAGGTGGCCATGAACATCATAAGTAGGTTTCTTATCATCTTAACAATCGTGGCTCTAATCTGTGTACCGCTTTTCGGTTGTACAGGGTCTGCAGGACCTGAGGGACCAGCGGGGCCAGCAGGACCACAAGGAGCTGCGGGACAGCAAGGACCTCAAGGGCCGGCAGGAGCGGCAGGAGCAGGGCCAGCAGGAGCAGTGGGACCAGCAGGGCCAGCAGGACCACAAGGAGCTGCGGGACAGCAAGGACCTCAAGGGCCAGCAGGAGCAGTGGGACCAGCAGGGCCAGCAGGAGCGGCAGGAGCAGCGGGGCCAGCAGGGCCGCCACGACAAATCACTGTCAGCTGGGACCCCTTCTTCATATACCCCCTTCAGGGAAATTTCCAATTTGGGCCGATGGGCTTCCTTACAACTATCAAGGTTTATCCGTATCAGGCTATTGTAATTAAAGGGTCTGGTTTTGAACCGGAACAGGAAGTTCTGCTAACGATATGTGAGAATGATTTTATACTGGCAACTGCTAAAGCTAATGAGTGTGGAGCCTTCGAAATATCCACCGGTGTACCAAACCTATGGAGTACGTCCTCGGGTATGACACAAATACATGTCTCTATAAAAGCGTGGGTTGGTGGCCAAATTGAAGCTACATGGCCATTAAACATTTGGCATGAAGGCGATTTCTGGGAATTCTGGTGGTCCTGGTGGTCTAATATGACAGGCCCTTAGACTGAAATCAGCTACTGATTTCGAGGCTCTACTATTTATGCTGCATGGGGAGACGATGTTTGTTGCCATTAGATATTTCTTATCAAGGTAACGACCATAACTAACAGTAGTACCCGGAGAAACGGGTTGGGAATGCTTGCGTTGTAACAATACTTCCAGGTGAGGTTTATCTCTAAATAGCTTAGTTAGAGGCGGCAATTCCTGCCTGATTGAATAGCTTGAAATCCAACAATTGATACATTTTGTTTGATTTGATTATGCATGTGGATATTAACAGCGAATTGCTTCTCTCTGTGGAAGTCTGAAAATCAATGGGAAATATGGATGTGTAACCTTATCAATGGTTGTATGAGCAAGCCACCGGCCAAGTAGAAACGGATTCCGGTTAAGCCCGGCCAAACTCCTTTTCAAGCTTCTCCCTGGTGACGCACATCAGGGTCGGCCTACCGTGGGGACAGGTGTTGGGCAGGGCGGCCTTTTCCAGCTGCCGCAATAGCTCCCGCATTTCATCGTGGCCCAGGTTCTGGCCAAACCTGACGGCGCCGTGGCAGGCGATAGTGGCCGCTATCGTTTCGGCGAAGTCTTGCTTGTCTCCCCCGGTTATCTTTCCCAGTACTGCGACCAGTGCTCCAGACCAGTCCTTCTGGTTGAGCAGTGCCGGCACCGCCCGAACCAGATAGGTACGGCTGCCAAAGGGTTCAACAGAAAACCCAAAGGCAGACAGCTCTTCCCAATGCTCCCTGAGAGTTTCATCCTGTTTCGGCGTTACCTCAAGAGTGACCGGCTCCAACAGGCCCTGCACTTCCGGCTTCTGCTGTGCCTGCTGCTGCCGGACCTGTTCAAAGAGGACTCGCTCATGAGCAGCGTGCTGATCAACAAGGTAGAGCCCGTCGGGCCCCTCGGCCACGATGTAGCTACACAGGAACTGGCCCAATACCCGCAGCATGGGCAGAGAAGCCGCCGGAGTCTGTAATACAGCCTGCCCCGGGGATGCCATGCTGAGGCTGCCCTGCCGCCCGGAAGGTCCCCTTTTTGCCGTCTCCTGGTAGGCAACAGTCAATTCCTCAATTCCGGGTACCGGAGCCTGCTGCACCAGCGCCTGCCGCACCGCCCTCTGGACAGCAGTGAAGACTCCCCTCTCGCTACGGAACTTAACCTCACTCTTGGTGGGATGTATGTTAACATCCACTTCATCCGGCGGTAATGAGATATTAACGACAGCCAGCGGGTGTCTGCCGGTCATCAGCAGGCCATGATAGGCTTCCTCTACAGCCCAGGCCAGCAACCGGCTGTTTACCCAGCGCCGGTTAACAAAGAAACTGATATGGCTGCGGTCAGAACGACCGATTCTCGGTGAGGCTGCCAGGCCGGATATCTGAGGTTCTGCACCGGTTGCCCCTGTCTGCCACCCCTGGCGGCTGCCCAGTGCCAGCATTTCTCCGGCCACCTCCAGCCCGTAAACAGCGGCAACGCTGTCAGCCAGATGCCCGCTCCCCGGTGTCGCCAGGCTGTCCCTCCCATCAATGGACAGGGAGAACCTGACCTCAGGAAAAGCCAGAGCGTAATGACTGACCACGCCGGCTATATGGCCGTTCTCCGTGGCCCGGGTTTTTAAAAATTTCAACCTGGCCGGAAGGTTGCCAAAGAGGTGACGCACCGTGACCGTGGTGCCGTAAGGCCGTCCCTGACTGCGACGGGCTGCCACTGCGCCTTCTTTCAACAGCAGATTGGCACCCATCGGTTCTCCGGTAGCACAGGAGGAAACCTCCACTTCGGCTACGGCAGCAATGCTGGGCAGGGCTTCACCGCGAAAACCGAGGCTGGATGTGGTCATCATGTCCTCAAAGCTGTCAATCTTGCTGGTGGCATGCCGCTCAAAGGCCAGCCCCAACTCTGAAGTTGCAATGCCACAACCGTCATCTGCTACCCGTATCAGGTCCACCCCACCACCGGCAACCTCAACAGAAATCTGGCTTGAACCGGCATCGAACGAGTTTTCCACCAGCTCCTTGACCACCGAGGCCGGCCTCTCCACCACTTCGCCGGCGGCGATTTTGGCTACCACCTGGGGGGCTAAGACTTTGATTGCCAAGTTTTACTCCACCTTCTCCAGCCTGGCGAAGCTGAGAAGCAGCCTTTTAACGCCAACGCCGCGAAAGGCGACAACCAGTTCGCTATCGTCCCGCACCGGCTGGCAACTGACGACCACTCCCTCACCAAACTGGCCGTGGCGCACCTGGTCGCCGACCTTCAACTCAGGCAGATCAAAGGTAGAGGCCGTGTTACCATCCCATGAGTAGGCACCGGCTGTCAGCTGGCTATCCTCTCCCCACCGTGACCCAATCCCGGAAACCAGTTGTGACGGAATATCTTTAAGGAAGCGGGACGGGCCGTTGACTGTACTGCCGCCCATCAGGCTGCGGCGAAAGGCATGCACCAGATAGACCCGACTCTTTGCCCGGGTGACACCGACATAGCACAGCCGCCTCTCCTCCTCCATCTGCCCCGGGTCGTCGAAGGACCTGATATGAGGCAGCACGCCTTCCTCCATGCCAACGATGAACACCACCGGGAACTCCAGCCCCTTTGCCTGGTGCAGTGTTATCAGGGTTACCGCGCCGGCAGATTCATCGTAGCCGTCGACATCGGAGACCAGCGTCACCCCTTCCAGCAAGGCGGCCAGCCCGTCACCGGGTGGCAGGTCACCGTACTGCTGGACGACAGTGCGGAGCTCAAGAACATTCTCCCAGCGCTCTTCACCATCCTGGGTATTCTGTATGTATTCCCTGTATCCAGATTTCCCTATTATCTCGTCAAAGAGGTCAACCAGACTCAACTGACGACTGCCGGCAACCAATTCCTCCGCCATAGCATAGAAGCTGCCCAGCGCCCTGACAGCCTGGGGGCTGAAAGGGGGAGGCTTGTCCTCCTGAGGCGAAGATAGGAGCCGTAGTGCCTCGTACCGGGATAGATTCAACGAGCTGGCCCAAGAAGTCAGCTGGCTCAGAGTACGGTCACCGATGCCCCTTTGAGGGGTATTGATTATCCGCAGCAGGCTGACGCTATCGCGGGTATTCTGGATAAGCCTGAGGTAGGCAATGATATCCTTTACCTCACGGCGCTCATAGAAGCGGGTGCCGGCCACCAGCCGGTAAGGAGTGCCGTAGCGGATGAAGGCCTCCTCAAGAGCCCGTGACTGAGCATTGGTGCGGTACATCACGGCGCAGTCGGAGTGTGTTGCCTGTCCGGCAGTCGCCAACCGCTCTACTTCCCTGACAACAAACTGAGCCTCTTCCTTCTCATTATACGTCTCAACTATGCTAACCAGCTCCCCGGCGTCATTGTCCGTCCACAGTTTCTTGTGCTTTCGCTGCTGGTTTACTGATATTATGCCCGAAGCCGCCTCCAGGATTGCCTTGGTGGAGCGATAGTTCTGCTCTAAAAGCACCACCCTGGCCTCGGGGTAGTCCTTTTCAAAATTAAGAATATTGCGCAAATCAGCCGACCGCCAGGAGTAGATTGACTGGTCCGGGTCGCCGACGACGCAGACATTGCGGTGCTTCCCCGCCAGCAGCTTTATAAGCTGGTACTGAACCAGATTGGTGTCCTGGAACTCATCCACCAGGATATGCTGATATCTCTGCTGGTACCTGTCCAGCACCTGGGGTTGGCTGCCAAACAGCTCAGCCGCCTTCATCAAGAGGTCGTCAAAGTCAAGGGCATTGCTCTGGCTGAGCAACTGCTGGTAGCGTTCATAGACCCGCGCAACCACCTCCTCAAAGTAGCTTGAGCTGTGCTGGGCGTACCCGCCGGGTGTCAGCATCTGGCTCTTGGCAGCACTGATGGCTGAGAGTACAGCTGCCGGCGGATTCTTCTTGGGGTCAAGGCCTACCTCCTGGATAGCCCGTTTGGCCAGGCTTAGCTGGTCATCCCGGTCATAGATAGTGAAACCGGAATTTATGCCGATAGCCTTGCCCTCCCGGCGCAGAATACGGGCGCAGATGGCATGGAAAGTGCCCAGGGTCAGCTCTTTTACCGAGGCTTTAGCCAGCCGGTTTAACCTCTCTTCCATCTCACGGGCGGCTTTGTTGGTAAAGGTAACCGCCATGATGTGCCGCGGGCTTACGCCACACACCTTGATGAGATAGGCAATGCGGTGGGTAATCACCCGGGTCTTGCCGCTGCCGGGACCGGCAAGAATCAGCACCGGGCCACTTATAGCCTCCGCGGCCTGTCTCTGGGCGGGATTAAGCTGGGATAAAATGTCCATGCTAGCTATGATAATTATAGCATTTTGGGGGGGGAGGGGTCATTTATAATTTTTTCTCTGTCAGGCCTTGCAATTAATCGTCCTGGAATGATATAATATCCAAAACTAAATAAGGGACACCTTTAAGCCGGTCCCGTGAGGCTGGCAAGGGTAGATAGAGATACGCAGCAATACCTCTTGCCAGTTTCGGTAAGGGGTAATTTTTATGGCCAAGAAGATAATAATGAACGCCGCCGAC
>DAOWLH010000092.1 GCA_030643515.1 Dehalococcoidia bacterium
AAACGCTCACGGAACCTCAACACCGCTGAACGATAGGATGGAGACCAAGGCAATAAAGACAGTCTTTGGACCCCATGCCCATAATATTCCGGTAAGCTCGACAAAATCAATGATCGGGCATGCCATAGGTGGCGCCGGTGCTCTTGAGGCGGCCATCTGCATTATGACCATCCAGCATGGCATCATACCGCCCACCATAAACCTGACCCACCCCGACCCGGATTGTGATTTGGATTATGTACCCAACACCGCCCGCCGCGCCGAGGTGACAACTGTACTTTCCAACTCCTTTGGCTTCGGTGGCCATAATTCGACTCTGATATTTCGCCGGTACCGTGAGGGGTAGGATTGAACAGCTATCGCTGGAATGTCCTGCCGCAGGTCTCATCAGAATCTTTGACCAGTGTTTCCGGTCTGGCACCCCTGGTAGTCCAGCTGTTATATAATCGCGGTATCACTGAGCCATCCCAGATAAAGCTGTTCCTGGCGGCTGATGAGCACCTCTCGGTTGACCCTTATTCATTGCCCGATATGCACCAGGCGGTAACCAGAATCTACCAGGCTCTGCTGGCCGGTGAGAGCATCGCTGTCTACGGTGACTTCGATACCGATGGCATTACCGGGGCGGTGCTACTGGTGCAGGGGCTTAGTGCCCTGGGAGCTGATGTTATTCCCTACATTCCCCACCGCCTCAATGAGGGCCACGGGCTTAATCATGCTGCTCTGGAGTACCTGCGGCAGCAGGGTGTCAGCCTGGTCGTTACCGTGGACTGCGGCGTTACCGGCATAAGCCAGGTTAAGCGGGCGAAGAGGAAGGGTCTTGATGTCATCATTACCGACCATCACACACCGCTGGATGAGCTGCCGCCGGCTGTGGCCGTCACCGACCCAAAGCGAAGCGATACTGACGGTTCCTCATCGGGAATGGCTGGTGTCGGTGTCGCCTTCAAGCTGTTGCAGGCACTATATCGGGGTATGGGCAGGGAGGAGGAACTGGCAACGATGCTGGACCTGGTAGCGCTGGGTACAGTGGCTGATATGGTGCCGCTGGTGGGGGAAAACCGGTATCTGGTTAAGCGTGGGCTTGAGCTCATAAACTCGGCACCGAGGCTGGGCGTAAGAGAGATGGCTGTCCAGGCTGGCCTTGATGTTGGCGGTATTGATGCTGTGGATATCTCTTGGACGCTGGCGCCGCGTTTGAACGCCGCCGGCAGGCTGGAACATGCCATGGCCAGCTACCGGCTGCTTGATACCGACCTGCCAGAGGAAGCGCGTCAACTGGCAGCGGTGCTGGGGGAACAGAATGCCGAGCGTCAGAGGTTGACGGTTAAGTCTCTGGCCAGGGCCCGGGAACAGGTTCTGGCAAGAGGAGATTCAATGCTGCTAATGGCTTGTGACCGGGACTATCAGGGGGGCATCCTCGGGCTGGTGGCCGGCAGACTGGCCAGAGAGTTTTACCGTCCCTCGGTTGTCGTCCGTGTTGGCGATAGGTCCAGTTCGGGTAGCTGCCGCAGCATTCCGGAATTTGACATAATCCAGGCAATAAGCCAGTGCCGTCATCTGCTGGACCAGTATGGTGGTCACTCGCAGGCTGCCGGTTTTTCCTTGCCTACCAGCAACCTTGGCCGGCTTGAATGTCAGCTGGTCGAGATAGCTCAAAAACAGCTGGCCGACGTTGACCTGCGTCCCCGGCTGGATATTGATGCCGAGGTTGTTTTACGCCAGCTTGCCGGGGATACCTTCCAGGCAATCCAGAAGCTGGCTCCCTTTGGCAAGGGTAATCCTCTGCCTACTTTTGTTAGTCGCAATGTGGCGGTTGCGGGTTGTCGCACCATGGGCGGTAATGGGAATCACCTCAGGCTGAAGCTGAAGCAGGACGGCACCCACTGGGATGCCGTTGCCTTTGGACAGGGTGACCGGTTACCACAGGTGAAATCTGCTATTGACATCGTTTATAATCTGGAGCTGGATAAGTGGAGTGGGCAGGCGGGATTACGCCTTAATATCCTGGACATTGCTCCGGAGGTGCTATCGTGAACGATGCCATTGCCATTATTGTAGCCATAATCGGCGCGTATTTGCTTGGCTCCATTCCCGCGGCCTATATTGCCGGCCGCCTGAGCAGGGGCATAGATATACGCCAGGTGGGCAGCCGCAATATGGGCGCCATGAACGTCTTTTATAACGTGGGTGCTGTCCAGGGTATTACCGTTCTGCTGGTTGATATCGGAAAGGGAGCGGCGGCAGTAGCCCTGGCCCGCTGGCTGGGGACGCCGGTGGTAGTCGAGTTCCTTGCTGCAGCCGTCGCCGTGCTCGCCCACAGCTTCCCGGTCTGGCTCAAGTTCCGCGGCGGCAAGGGTGGAGCGACCCTTGTTGGCGTCTTTACTTTTCTGATGCCCTGGGGCTTTCCGATAGGATTTGGCATTTTTCTTCTGGTGATGCTGCTGACTCGCTTCCCCACCCTCAGTTATAGTGTCGGTCTGCTCTGCTTCCCCTTCGTTGCCTGGCTCATCTATGGCAGTGGCGATTACGTTTTGTTCTCGTCGCTGATGCTGCTGTTACCGCTTATCCGCTACGTCCCCAGGATAAGGGAGATGCGGGCTAAAGGGGGAAGCTGGCGGCGGGTGGCGATGCGCCGTAACCTTAAGGACAGGTTCTAGAAAGCAAGAGCGGTTCTTGTTCCGAATTACTACCCCGATTTAATTTGACCGGCAAGGTAGTCTATTACCTCAAATAGTTCGCTGGAGGGTAGCCGGTAAGCCGTCTTGATTATGGTGTAGTGGTGCTTTGCCGCCGGCAGAATCTGAATACCACCTTTAAGCTCATCGGGGTTGATGTTAACGAGCCTGTCTTTTAACTGGTAATCAAGGTTGAGCTGTTGTGCCAGATATCTATCTCCTCGCCATTGGAGGGCAACAACCCGCCCCCAGATGGCCGGGCTCCTCCTTTGGATAAGCCTGGTTCTGCTTTTCTTCCTGGCCACCCCACCGGGAACACTGACCATATAGCCCAGGAAGTAGTTTGTGCCGTACTGGCTGGAAACACTGGTTATGCGGATATAATCAATATTGCCGCCCAGCTGGATGATACCCTCTGTTTTCTGCCCGCTTTCCCTTTTCTTTTTTCTCAGGGCTAGCGGCAGAACTACAGCGGTAAGTAGTGCCACGATGCCGCCAATGATGGTTGGCCATTCCACGGTAACTTTTACCTTTCATCCGGCGACTGGCCGGGTTTAAC
>DAOWLH010000023.1 GCA_030643515.1 Dehalococcoidia bacterium
ATGCCCTGGTGATAGATGCTGGTGCGCTCACCTCCAGCCTGTCCTTGGCGGAGCAGCAAAAAATTAAGGCAATCCTGCTCACCCACCAGCACTACGACCACATCAGGGATGTCCCGGCCCTGGGCATGACTCTCTTTCTCAACAATGCCACTATCGATGTTTACTCCCTGCCATCGGTGCGCGACGCGCTGGCCGGCCACCTGCTAAACGGAGAGATCTATCCAGACTTCTTTAAAGCAACCGAGGGGGAAGCCACTATACACTTTCACCCGGTGGAACCCTACCGCGAAATCCAGCTTGAGGGCTACAGTGTGCTGCCGCTGCCCCTGAAGCACTCGGTGCCGGCGGTGGGTTATCAGGTAACCTCCACCGATGGAAAAAAGCTATTTTACGCCGGGGACACCGGGCCGGGTATGGCCCATTGCTGGCAGCATTCCTCCCCCCAGTTGCTCGTTGTTGAGGTGACCGCTTCAAATAGATACACGGATTACGGCAGAGAGGCCGGCCACCTAACCCCCAACCTGCTCAAAGAAGAGCTAGTCAACTTTCAGAAGATAAGGGGCTGTCTGCCCAGGGTGATTACCGTCCACATGAACCCTGCTTTGGAGGCCGAGATTGAGGCCGAGCTGGCCGCCGTAGCCAGGGAACTGGGCACTTCAATCAGCCCGGGCAGTGAAGGCAGACGGCTCTCTCTGTGAGAGGGAGGTGGCGAGGTTGACGCAGGCTCCGAGGTTTATCGCCGACCACAACGTTGGCAAGCTGGCCAGATGGCTGAGAATGATGGGCTATGACACCCTCTTCTTTGATGGCAGCGATGACTCCAGGATGGTAGCCACTGCGCTTTCCACAGACAGGGTGATACTGACCAGAGACACCGGCATTATGAAAAGAAGGCTGGTAACCACCGGCCGGTTGAAAGCCGTTCTTGTTGCCAGCGACGAGCCTGAGCTTCAGGTGAAACAGCTGCTCAGGGAGCTCGGCCTGGACACCCGTCTTAACCTCTTTACCCTGTGCCTGGAGTGCAATCAGCCCCTGACCAGCCGGAGCAGGGAGCAGGTGAGGGAGCGGGTGCCACCCCATGTCTTCAAGACGCAGCACCATTTTATGGAGTGCCCCTCCTGCCACCGGATTTACTGGCGGGGCAGCCACTGGCAGGCAATGACCCGCAAGCTAAAGAAGCTGTCCCAAGGTTGACCCCAGCCTGGGATATTGATAAACTTCAGAGTTATTGACCCATCCGAGGTTTATCGTTGAAAGTCTTAACCGCAGACGAGATGCGCCGGGCAGAAGAGGGCTGCGCCAGGCTGGGCATTACCACCGACATGCTCATGGACAATGCCGGCCAGGCGGTGGCCGATGAGGTCGGACGAATCCTGTGCGGTGTTAATAACAGGCAAATAGTGCTGCTTGTCGGCCCGGGTAACAACGGCGGAGACGGCCTGGTGGCCGCCCGCCACCTCCACGACTGGGGGGCCCAGATCACTTTATTCCTGCTGGGGAAGAGAGCAGAGGACGATGCCAACCTCAAGCTTATCCGGGAGCGTCATATCCAAAGCTATAAAGAGCCGGGCCGGCTGGGTGAGGTGCTGTCCTCAGCTGACGCCGTAATCGATGCCCTTTTCGGCACCGGCAGGAGCCGCCCCCTGGGGGGTGATTTCAAGAAGGCCCTGGATGAGGTAGCCAAGGCCAGAGAGAAGCGCCCCAAGCTCAGGGTAATCTCCCTGGATTTGCCCTCCGGGCTGGATGCCGACAGCGGTGCCTGTGACCCGGCCTGTCTTTTTACCGACTACACCATCACCCTCGGCTTTCCCAAACCGGGGTTGTACAACTCGCCAGGGGCGGGCAGAGCCGGCAGCATAACCACTGTTGATATCGGCATCCCGGCACATCTGGCACAAACGGCGAAAACGGAACTGCTTACCGAAGATTGGGCAAGGAAAGCCCTGCCTTCACGCCCCATAGACGCCAACAAGGGCAGCTTCGGCCGGGTTCTGGTAGTTGCCGGCTCAACGAATTACATCGGCGCCGCCTACCTGGCCTGCAGCGGCGCCATGCGGGTCGGCGCCGGTCTGGTCACTCTGGCCACAGCTAAAAGCCTGCAACCGATTCTGGCGTCCAAGTTAACCGAGGCCACCTATCTGCCATTGCCCGAGTCCGGTCCCGGTGTCCTCTCCGATGAAGCTGCCAGCCTGATAATATCGGAGATGAAAAACTACCAGTCATTGCTCCTGGGCTGCGGGCTGGGACTGAGCCAAC
>DAOWLH010000087.1 GCA_030643515.1 Dehalococcoidia bacterium
CGACATATCTTCCTGGCTTATGATGCTGGCTGCCTTTGATGTTATTTTCCTGGTGGTCTCCTATTTGATCTTTGCCTTTGTAATTGAGGAATAAAATCAAGAAAGGAGGAGTTATGAGGAGCAGGATTTTGCTTGGCGTTACGACGCTATTGATGCTGGCGGCATTATATATGGTATTCATCTATGTCCCTACCGAAGCCGAGACGGGTGTCATCCAGCGGATATTCTACTTTCACGTGCCGCTGGCCTGGGTGGCCTTTTTGGCCTTTCTGGTTGTTTTCGTGGCCAGCATCCGCTATCTCTGGAAAAGGGATAAAAAGTGGGACTTCATCGCCAGCTCATCGGCCGAGGTGGGCCTTGTCTTTACCACTTTGGTGCTCATCACCGGCTCTATCTGGGCCAGGCCGACCTGGGGTGCCTGGTGGGTCTGGGACTCCCGGTTAACCTCGTCACTGGTGCTGTGGCTCATCTATCTGGCCTACTTCATTGTCCGCTCCTATATCGGCGAGGAGGAGCGCCGTGCCCGATTTGCCGCCGTCGTCGGTGTCATCGGCTTCATTGATGTGCCCATAGTGGCCCTGGCGATTACCCTGTGGCGGACGCAGCACCCGGGGCCGGTCATCTTCGAGGGAGGCCTGTCGGGGGAGATGATGGCCACGTTGATGGTCGCCATTACTGCCTTCACCGTTCTGTATTTCCTCCTCTTTACCGAGAGGGTTTCCATTAAGAAAGACGAGGACGAAATCAGGAGACTGAGGGCTTCAATTGGAGGATGAATGATGGAAGATAATCTAGGCTATCTGTTGGCCGCTTTTGCTGTTATCTGGGTCGGAGTGCTGGCTTATGTTCTTTTCCTTGCCCAGAAGCAGCGGCAGTTGCGCCGCGATATTGACCGGCTAAAAGGGATGATTAAGAAAGAAGGCCAGTCTTAGTAATAGCCGCGCCGGCCACGGAACAGGTAACCGGCACCGAGGCCGAAGAGCATGCCCCCCAGATGTGCCTCCCAGGCGATCCGGGATAGTATGTTTGCCATCGGCAGTACTGTCAGGATAACGAATATGCCGATTACAGCTATCCACAGAGGCATTGGTGCCGGGATGGGAAAGATCATTACCCTGAGGTTGGGCCGCATCACCGCCAGCGCTCCGCCCAGGGCGAAGACGGCACCGGAGGCACCCACGGCGATGGAGAACTGTGGTCCCAGCAGTATAAATAAGATACCGCCCAAAATACCGCCGCCGAAGTAAATCAAAAGAAACCGTCTGCTGCCGACCAGTCGCTGCAGGGAAGAGCCGAAGAAAAAGAGAGTAAACATGTTGGCGAAGATGTGAAAAAAGCCATCGTGGACGAACATGCTGGTCAGTATAGTCCACGGCCTTTCAAGGATAATGGCTGGTTTCAACCCCAGATTGATTATCAGGTCCGGCGAAATAAAGGTCGCCAGAAAGACCCCCAGGTTGATGGCGATTATAACAAAGACCGGGTTTAACACTAGCTTTCATCATAGCAATTTAGCCCCCTGGATGGCAAGCAGGGCTTGTGGGGCGGTTGCGTGGGTAGTGGCTAGTTGCTACAATGAGGCCAATTATTTACCGGATTGAACAGGGGAAGAGTGGTGGTATCTGAATACAACCCTGAGGAAATAGAGGCAAAGTGGCAGCAGAAGTGGGCCGAGGACAGGCTCTACCAGGTAGATGAGGACAGCCCCAAAGCGAAATGGTATGCCCTGACCATGTTTCCTTATACTTCGGGTGACCTCCACATCGGGCACTGGTATGCCATGGCTCCGGCTGATGTCCACGCCCGCTTTAAGCGGATGCAGGGCTATAATGTCCTCCACCCGATGGGATTTGATGCCTTTGGCCTGCCTGCCGAGAACGCCGCCATCAAGCGGGGCATCCATCCATTTACCTGGACGATGCAGAACGTAGACAACATGCGCCGCCAGCTAAAGAGCATCGGCGCTATCTATGACTGGAGTCGCGAGGGCACCACCTGCCTTCCCGAATACTATAAGTGGACGCAGTGGTTCTTCCTCAAGCTGTACCAGGCCGGCCTGGCTTACCGGGCTAAGGCGCCGGTCAACTGGTGCCCCCAGTGCCAGGCAGTACTGGCTAACGAACAGGTGGTCAGTGGCGGTTGCTGGCGCTGCGATACCCCGGTTACCCGCCGCGACCTGGAGCAGTGGTTCTTCCGCATCACCAGGTACGCCGATGAACTCATGGAACACCAGGGCATCGACTGGCCGGAGCGGATAAAGCTCATGCAGCGCAACTGGGTGGGCAAGAGCAGTGGCACCGAGATTTCCTTCGCCCTTGACCATCCGGGGGCCGAGGATAAGGAAATCCGCGTCTTTACCACCCGCCCCGATACCATCTTCGGTGTGACCTTCATGGTGCTTGCCCCGGAGCATCCGCTGGTTACCAGGCTGACCACTGCCGACAGGAGGGCTGAGGTTGAGGCCTACATAGACCGGTCGCGGCGGCTGACGGATATCGAAAGGCTCTCCACGGAAAAGGAAAAAGACGGCGTCTTTATCGGGGCTTATGTTACTAACCGGGTTAATGCAGAAAAAGTGCCCATCTGGATTGCCGACTACGTGCTTTTAGGTTATGGCACCGGGGCGGTAATGGCAGTACCGGCACATGATGAGAGGGACTTTGCATTCGCCAAAAAATATCATTTGCCCATTAAGGTGGTCATCACCCCGCCGGGCTGGCAGGGCGGGGAGCTGGAGGAGGCCTATATTGAGCCCGGTACCATGGTCAATTCGGACAGGTTCGATGGCCTGCCCAATGAGCAGGGGATAGAGGCCGTCACCGGCTTCTTGAAAGAGAAAGGCTGGGGCGGGCCGGCAGTGAGCTATAAGCTCCGCGACTGGTTGATATCCCGCCAGCGCTACTGGGGGGCACCTATCCCCATGATTTACTGCGGTAAATGCGGTGTCGTCCCGGTTCCCGAGAAAGACCTGCCGGTGCTGCTGCCGGAGGATGCCGAGTTCAGGCCAACCGGAGAGTCGCCCCTGAAATATAACCGACAGTTTGTCACTACCACCTGCCCCACCTGTAGCGGGCCGGCGAAGCGTGAGACAGATACCATGGATACCTTTGTGTGTTCTTCGTGGTACTTCCTGCG